>CAXEUQ010000012.1:0-12141 GCA_963999425.1 uncultured Candidatus Poseidoniales archaeon
TCGACCCGTGATGAGAGTTCCGTTATTCAAGACCACTACGTGATGTCAAATCATCTCACCACGCTAGTCATAGGCAGAGTGGTAGTGCGCACAGTGATGGAAGGCGTCCGCACGGTGCGTATTGTGACTGCTCTGGCCGTGGCTGCTCTGCTCGCCGGAGGCTGGATGATGAATTCTGCCCCACTCTCCGAAGCGGACGGTACGGAGGAGGAACAGTTTCCAGTAATGATAGCTGAGGGTGATGCTACAGAGGACGACAGAGGAGGCGATGATGAGAGTCAGCCGGTCGTGAAAAGAGGAGGTGGCGAAGAGGATGACGATTCGGCTTTGCCCGGACAACTCATTGCTGGTGGAATCGGGGCGCTTGGATCTCTCCTAGTCGGCTCTGCGTTCCTCGAATTCGTCAAGGTCACCGTACTGGTGGCCCTAGTCGCTCCGATGCTCGCGAGGATGAAGAGCAATCGCGAGGATATGCTGACTCGTGGTAGATTGCTCGGTTATCTCGAAGCGAACCCAGGGATTCATTTCTCTGCACTCAGGGACGCGCTTGGGCTTGCCAACGGCGTCACTGCATACCACCTGCACTTCCTCGAGACGACGGGTCAGATTATCTCATGGAGGGACGGTAAACTACGTCGCTATGCAATCTCCAGTCTGACCAAAGAGGAAGTCAGCAGAATCAAGAGTCCGATATCAGGAACACGGTTGGCAATTCTTGAGGTTCTGGCAGATTCAGGCAATCTCGGAATGTCGGGCCCGGAAATCAGGAAGAAGTTGGAGATTTCGAGGCAATTGCTCAGCCATCACCTCTCTGAGTTGAGGAATGGTGGGATGATTGAGGCTGCCTCGGAGGCCAGAAGGCCAAATTGGAAAGTCTCCGACACTGGCCATGACGCTCTGACGATGTCGAAGGAAGTCGCTCGCATCGAGGCTGTGGCTTAGCCTCATGCGATGCCAAAGGTAATTGCTTGAAGTCAGGCCCGTCGTAGCGTGCGCGGAGTCTCTACGTTGGTAGTCGTACTGATGCTTTCGGCATCCCTAACCGGGTGCTTCGGCGATGACCCGGCTCCTCCCGAGCCTGAGGAAGAGGGTCTGCCTGCGGGTTGGTTCGTCACCGGAGGTGACGGTCTTCCTGTAGATGTGGAAGCGCTGAATCTCAGCTTCGTGTTCAGCAATGTCGGTGAAGATGGGGCCGAGCCCAGCATCGGTATCACATCGAGTGGTTGCATGTTCTTCACCGCGTTCGAGAAGGTGATGCGCTCGTGTGACTACGGACAGACATGGGACCACATGAATTCAATCTGGCAGCATCCCTCGACCAGTGACCCGTGGCTATGGGTCGACCCGGTTACCGACCGAATCTTCGATGTTCAGATGGTCGGTCTGTTGACCACTTGGATCGCCTGGAGCGATGATGATGGTCTGAACTGGCTGGGCAATCCGCATGACTCAGGGCCGATTCCTCTCAATGACCACATCAAACTCGGTTCGGGCCCGTGGACGGACGATGGTTACGGATTGGCCGGCGGTCTGACTAGTAGCGTGTACGAGACCGCCGTGTACTTCTGCTACAACAAGGGCATTGGAATATTCTGCTACACTAGTTTCGATGGTGGTGCGAGTTTCGAAGTCGGCGGATTGGTATTCGGTCTTGTGACCACCAACGGTGGACTGCACGGAGCCATTACCACAGCACCGGACGGGACCGTGTACGTCACCCCTAGAGTCTCCACACCCACAATCGTGTTCTCGAAAGACAACGGCTTCAGTTGGCAAGAGAGAACGATGGGTGAGGATGTAGGTACACCAAACCCACGCAAGAACTCCGAAGTGGCCACCGACAGTGAATCGAACGCCTACCATATCTGGGTAGGAGCAGACCACGGCATCTACATGTCACGCAGCACAGACTCGGGTAACAGTTGGGAGCAAGAGAGTACACGACTGAGTCCAGCCGAAGTAATCTCGACCACATTCCCGCACATAGACGCTGGCGACCCTGGAAGGATAGCGATTACCTACCTTGGTAGTGAGAATGCCAGCGCTCTAAACACATCGAATATCGATGGTGAGGCTTGGGACGGAAATCCGCATTACGCGCCTGCCAATGTCAGCTACTATCTGTACATCACCTACAGCCTCAACGCACTCGATCCAGACCCCGTGTTCCACACCGTCAGGGTCTCGCCGGACCCCGTGCAGGTGGGAAGCATCTGCCTGAACAGTGGTGACTGCAGGGATATCGGGGGCTCGAACCGAAACCTGCTCGACTTCAATGACCTGCACATTGACAGGGAAGGCAGGGTGTACGTGGCCTTTGCAGATGGTTGTATCGACTCATGCGCGAGCAGTAACAACTCGACTCCTGAGGACTCCCGCGGTAGGCTCGGGTCAGTCTACTATCTAGGAAGCGGGCCGAGCCTGTTCGAATCCGTAGGTGATCTCGCTGAGTTCGAGATTGAAGATACTTAGTGAATCTGAGTTCAACAAACCGTTCAAGTCAGGCGTCCCTTTCGGATTATGGCATTGGACTTGACCAGCAAGCGGTCAATCCTGATTTTAATCATAGTAGCGGGGTTAGTAATGTGGTTCAGAGAGTGGATTCACACCGTGTAAGGTATTTCTGTGCTCGAAATCAAGGATTTACTCGAGATTAATGATTATACGTTGTGGACAACTATGGCCGTCTATGAAGAAGCAAACACTGACCATCTTGGCCGCGATTGCGGTTCTAATTCTGATGTCGCAACCAGCCGTTGCAGATGAGCATGAGGAAACTGCTGAAGGAGAGTCAAATCCAATAATCGATATTGTTCTGCCATTGTCCTTGGCTTTCATCATGTTTTCACTAGGTTTGGGCTTAACAACGTCCGATTTTGGTTTGGTTTTCACCGAGCCCAAAGCCTTCGCGATTGGGATAACAAATCAGATGTTAGTTCTGCCAATTATTGGTTTCAGTATTGCCACGATGGTGGGTCTGTCTGGAGAAATGGCGGTGGGACTGATGATTCTAGCTTGTTGTCCTGGAGGTGTGACTTCGAACATCCTGACCAAACTCGCCAAGGGAGATACTGCTCTTTCAATTTCATACACCGCTGTAGTTAGTGTAGTCACCGTAATCTCACTTCCTCTGATTGTTGGTTTCTCGATGGATCATTTCATGGGCGAAGCGGCTCCTGAAATCGACATTCTCGGTTTAGGAGTCACTATGTTTCTGTTGACTGCGCTACCTGTGACGGTTGGTATGCTGATGCGCAGATACTCTCCAGAACGGACCGATAGGATTGAGCCGGGGGCGAGCAAACTTGCTGCAGGCCTATTTGTCATCATTGTGATTGCTGCAATAGTTAGTGAATTTGATACTTTGATGGATAACTTGGGCACATTGGGGCCTGCAGTCATTATTCTCAATGTGGTAATGTTGGGAATAGGATGGAGCAGCGCCTCAGTATTGGGTTTGAACGAGCAACGGGCTACTACCGTGGCTATCGAGAGTGGTATACAAAACGCGTCGGTGGGAATAACCGTTGGTGGATTGATTTTGGCGCCTGCTGCAGGTGCTACACTCTCCACTTTGAGTCTTCCTTCCGGAGTATATGGTGTACTGATGTACCTCGTGATTGCTCCGTTCTTATTCTGGCGAAGGAGTAACTCAGTGCAAGAATAGTCGGGTGCCCGTGAACAGCATCGCGATGCCGTGCTCGTTGGCCGCATCGATTGATTCCTGATCTCTTACCGAGCCACCGGGTTGGACGACTGTAGCCACGCCGATTTCGTGTGCTGTGTCAATCCCATCTCGGAATGGGAAGAATGCATCTGAGACCATCATCGAGCCTTTGGCTCTCTCACCAGCCCTGCGGGCTGCTATCCTGACGGCCTCTACCCTGCTGGTCTGACCCGGGCCCACACCGACGGTGGCGCACCCGGTTTGTGTTCTGGCTACGAGCAGAATCGCATTCGACTTGACTTCTGCCAGAACTGTCGAGCCGAAGCGGGCCAGTGCGATTTCGGAGTCGTCAGCCTGCTTGTCTGTGACGCACTTCACTTCACTCCAGTCAATCCCCGGTGGGCCTTGGACTTGGGCTAGCCAGCCGCCATCGAGTTGACGCAGCCTGACCTCGTCTACGCGAGGCTCGACGGGGTCTAGAGTGAGCATCCTGCGGTTCTTCTTGGTTGAAAGAATCTCGAGTGCTTCGGGCTCGTACCCGGGGGCTATCATGCACTCGAAGAAGTGCTCGCCGATGGCCTCGGCGGTCGCTTTCTCCACTGTCTGAGTGAATGAGATGACGCATCCGAAGGCACTCTCTGGATCGCTGGCCAGCGCATTTTCCCAAGCTCCGACTTGAGTCTGGTCGACTGCAGCACCACAGGGGTTGGTATGCTTGATGATGACACAGGCGTGGGGCTCGTTGGAGCAAGTGACTTGCAGTGAGCGGGCCAGTTTCAGTGCCCCGTCTAAGTCGAGGTAATTATTGTACGAAAGCGGCTTACCGCCGTGCTGGACGGCAGCGGCAAGGCCTGTTGGCACACCCGCTGCCGGATAGAATGCTGCAGGTTGGTGCGGGTTCTCACCGTAGCGCAGACTCGTTTGTCCTCCCGTCGAGAGGTGAATGCGTGATGGGATATCCTCGTCGATGAATCGGTTCTCCAATTCATTGGAGACTGCTGCATCGTAGGCAGCAGTAGTTTGGAATGCAGCCAGAGCGAGGCTCTGTCTGGTCTCTTGGTCCACGTTAGAGGGATTGCCGCCTGCTTGAGATAGTGAATCCAACACACCTGCATACTGAGCGGGGTCGGTTAGCACGATGACATCGGTGTGATTCTTTGCAGCAGAACGTACCATGGTCGGTCCACCGATGTCGATCATCTCGATGAGTTCGGCATTGCTAACGGGCGGGTCACGCGCAGCTGTAGCCTCAAACGGATACAGGTTGATACAGACCAGATCTATGGTACCGTAGCCCAGTTCGGCCAATGTGGACATGTCCTCCTCATTGCTGCGCCGTGCCAGAATGCCTCCGTGAACTGCCGGGTGCAGGGTCTTGACACGGCCATCGAAGACCTCCGGGTGCCCGGTTGTCTCTGAGACATCCGTGACTTCTAGGCCGGCTTCCCTGAGTGTTCGAGCGGTGCCCCCGGTGGACAGAATATGCCAACCCATTTCGGAGAGTGACTTACCCAAATCGGCGATGCCGTCCTTGTCCCAAACACTGAGCAGCGCACGTGGTTGTGCCATGTGGATGCGTGTGTGCGAGGGACTTGAAGAGTTTGTACGCTACTAGTCTCCTCGAGCAGAGATGACCTGGTCTATCCTAAGCATACTCATTGCTGTCTCTGTTGCCGACTCAAGCCCTTCCTCGATGACTGCTCTAGGGTGCCAGACGCCTGTTGCTGGTCCCACATTGCCCTCGGGTGTGATACCTGTGAAGTCATCCTCATTCGCTGCGGCTCTCAATTCGAGAATGCGGTCGAGTGAGTCTCCTCCTGAGTTCTCGACTAATGTCGCCGGGATGGTCTCAAGGGCTCGAGCATAGGCATCCATCGCCAGTCTTGCTCGGCCCGGTTCCTGCTCGGATGCACGGCGTACAGCTGCCGCCATCCTAGCGTGGATTGACCCTGCTCCCGGAAGCAACTCGTCGTCTGCCAGAGCGATTGAAGTCGCTCTGAGCGAGTCGTGTAGACCTCTGATGATCTCCTCGGTAGCGGTGTCCCCGCCACCTCCGACCTCGATGGTCACTGCTCGCGGCTTGGGGCAACCATCGATTCTGATGATGTCCTCAACCTGGTCGGAGGCCTCCCTCCTCTCCCAGTCAAGGGAGCCGCAGACTCCAAGGTCGTCGGCTCCGATATCGAGCACGGAGTCGACAATGTTGGCTCCGGTTGCCTGTGCCGCGTTCCTGAGCTCCGATTCGTCCAACTCTCCGACCGCGATAATCGCCGAGTCGGAGAGCCTGTGCAGGATATCGCGGTCGACTTCTCCCGAGCAGAGAACAACTCCGGCCCCACTGGAGATTATCGCTTCAGCAATCGCATCCTTGCGCGACCTCTCGGCATCGACGAAAGAGTCCAGTTGGTCTGCGCTGGTGATTTTGATTTCGGCGTCTCTGGTCATCGAGCGAATCTTCAGGTCTCCGCCCAGTACAGCCACCTTGGAATCCTCAAGATGATTGGGTAGGCTGTCCATCAGCACTCTGCGGTTAACGACGACGCCTCGAATCAGCCTCGAGTCCCTCAGCCCGCCGGTGCCGGTCTTGAACATCGCAACGTGCTCGGCACCGGCATCATCGCGGTTCTGGGCAAGTATACTCAGAGCCTGTGAGATGATGGTTGAGAAGTGGTCCAATGCAGCCTCCGCGCCCTTGCCGCGTAGCGCGGTCTCTGCTACTGCAGTGAGTCTCTCCTCAGAGCCGTCTCGGGTATCGGCATCCATCTGCTCGATGCACGCCGCAAGACCCAATCTGTAGCCCTCGACGAGTGTAAGAGGGTGCAATCCCTTACGGAGCAGGTTGTTGGCCTCCTCGAGAAGGGCTCCACAAAGCAGCATGGTTGTGGTAACACCGTCGCCACAGGCCTCCTCTTGCGAATTACCCATCGAGACCATCATCTTGGCAGCGGGATGCTTGACCATGAGTTCAGCGACGATCTTGGCACCGTCGTTGGTGATGGCGGTGCTGCCATCGGTCTTGTACAGCATCTTGTCGAGACCACGGGGGCCTAGAGTCGGCTTGAGCAGGTCGGAGAACACTCTCGCAGCGGCAATCAGCTTCTCTTGAACCTCAGTGCCGCTGGTGACCGTGGTCTCGGGCTTGACGATGACCACTGGTGGCTTGCCCGCACCCTCACTCATGGGTTCGGGCGACCCTAGGGGTCGCCATGAATGCTTTGAGTCGGCAAATCGCTCGGGTTGGGCGGCAGAATGGAGAATATCTATCCGAGTGAAGTGACAGCCGAAATCATGTCAAGGAGGGTGGTAGCAGTGACTTCGCTGCTCCTTCTGGTGCCTGTGTTGGCACTGATTCCGACGGTTTCGGCACAGGGTGTGCTGCCCAGTGTGACGCTGGAATGCACCGATTCGGTCGAAATCGACGTCTCTGGTTCTTCGAGTGGTTCGACGCTGATTAGTTGCGAAGTGGAGAACGACTCGATGTGGGATGAGGAAATCAGCATCGATGTCGAGTTCGAGGAACTCGACGGTACCTACGAGGACAGTCTGGAGATTGCCGCGGGCGAATCTGAGATTGTTATGATTACAGTTACTGCTCAGCAGAGTGACGAAGCGGGAGACTATCTCGTAAACGTCTCTGCTGATGTCACCACAGCAGCCGGCATCCCTGTGACCGGCATGGCCAGCGACTCAGATGAGGTCGATGTCACAATCTCAGAGTTCACCACCTGCGACCACAGCGTAGGCCAGGGTGGGGGTAATATTGAGGCCGGGGAGATAGTGACCTTCTCGGTATCGATATCGTGTGATAGCAACACAGATTCCTCGACCTCGTATGATGCAGTGATGATCGATAAATCGGGCTCTTCTGCTTGGCCCAGCGGATTCGAGGATCAGAGTCCGCCTTGCGATGTGATGATTCCAGACGGCGGGACGTCCGAGAACTGTCAATTCACTTTGCTGACGCCCTCAAACCTAGCAAACACATGGGATGGATGTGTGGTTGTTGTCAGGTCTGGTGAATCAACTCCGAATTCTTGTCCCGCAAGCAATCTGATTGATCTGACTGTCGAGCCCAAGAGTGTTGGAATCGGCACGCTGGAACTCACTGGTAACAACTCAATCTTCGGCGATTACGAAGAGGAGGCTCCGGTAATCATCGGTGGTGTCGCAGTAGTCCTAGTGCTCACTATCGCAGTTGTCGTAATCCGACGCAGGCGAAACTCATTCGACGATTAATACGTGCCACCTGAGGGAAAGTGCAGCGGCTATTCCTAGAACCAATGCTGGTGTTTGCGGCCAATCGAAAGTGCTCGTGAAGATTGAGAACAGGACCAGTATAGCTGCGGTCGTAGCTGCAATGTCCACTACGGTCTCTTTTGAGAAGCCGGATTGATTGACGATGTGGTCACGGTTACTGATTGCTAGTGCGATAAGTGCCACCGCGCCGACTAGCATCAAATGTCCTGCAATCCATCCTAAGGATGTACCGAACGCGACATCAAGGGAGTCTTGGAATCCTCCTAATATCGGTGATGCGAGGTCAATCACAGGACTGTGGAGCCGTATTCGATTATTCAACTCAGCGATACAAGATTGTCTTCGCTCGATGAACCAAGTCGATTTCTTATTCAGAATCTATAACCTGATGCTAGTTCGTTGGTATGTGAAAGAAATCGGACCTTCCGACTTAGTCGTCGAAGAAATGGACCTGTGGGTCGTTTCTCATGGTGGCGTTGCTTCGAACGCCATCTGTGATTACCTAGAGTCCAAACAGATTCGGACTCGGCCCGATAACTACGGCTTGATTTGTCATAAAAAGCACCCCGGAACTTCAGTAAATCTCCCTATTCTGGTTATTTTCGGAGATTTCGAGTCCGCAATCAAGTCCATGGACAGAAGAAATTTCCTTACTGCGAATGCGACGAAGATGAGGTATGGAATGGATTTGCCCGAAGTCAGTATCGGTCGTCTGATCGAGTCAAACCCACAAGATCCGCTTGGCATTGGTGAGTTGCTTGAGTCATTCCGGCACGCGAGTGAAGAAGGGTTGGACAAAGTCGAGTTTCTTCGATATCCCTACAGCAACGACCAGGCGCAGCAGTGCTTGTCCAGACTTGGCTTCGATGTTGCCTTGGACGGTTTCTCTCTCAGAGGCAGGAAGCGGAAGTTCGGATTGGTGTCCAAGGAAGTGAAGCAGCTTGTGAAAGCCTACGAGGACTACGATTTTGAATAGAAGGTGCTCTAATGATTGGATGGGTATCAACTTGGAATGAGAAGTGCGGGATTGCGTCTCATTCGGAGAATATCCTTGCTCATCTCGGTGAGGACTTCGTGGTCCTAGCGCCGAGAGGAGAGATGCTGATTCGAGAGGATGAGGATTTCGTACGCCGGTGCTGGAGCAAGAAAGACGGGGATTTCAGCGAGTTGGTATCGTGCGCTCTCGAAGAGGGAATCTCAACGGCCCTCATCCAGCACCATCCCGGGATTATGCTGTTCTCGAATCTGAACGTCCTCATCCACAGTCTGGTCGATGCGGGCATCGAGGTCTCTGTGATTCTGCACAACACAAAGGAGAGGCCTCTCGTGTTCAGGTCCAATCGAATAGACAAGGCTGTACCCGGGATGAGGTTGTGCAGGAAGGTAATCGTCCACCAGAGTAGTGATGTCAACAGACTTCGCGAACTCGGGGTCGATGGAAATACAGCACTTGTCCCGCATGGGGTATACCCCCCGCCCTCGGGCTCGGCCGGGCTACCTGTTCCCGAAGGCAGGGTCATGGGGACTTTTGGATTCATGATGTCGCACAAGGGATTCACTGAGTTGATTCAGGCCTTCTCCGAACTGGATAATTGGGACTATCTGGTCATGTTATGCTCAGTTAGGGAAGATTCTGGTGCAGCCCTCAAAGAGTGTGAGGATATGATTTCGAGGCTCGGTCTGGGGGGCCGTGTTCTGCTGCAGACCGAGTTCCTCGAGCAAGACTATGCAATTTCCACCCTCTCCTCAATGGAATTGGTGGTCTTCCCGTATCAGAATACAAAGGAGAGCGCTAGTGGGGCGGTTAGGATGGCCGTGGCGGCTGGAACGGCTATCGCAGTGACGCCTCTCGATATTTTCGATGATGTAGAAGGAGCCATCGTTTTGCAAGGTCGGACGGCCTCAGAGATGGTTTCCTCACTAGATAATCTGGATGATTATGCTCTGGGTGACTCGCGTGCGCGAATCATCGAGATGCGTGATGCTCACCAGTGGCCATCGGTATCGATGCGCCTGAGAGATCTGATCCTTTGAGTCACCATGTGCAACCGGTGAAGCAATATGTGCTCACGCTGACGTTTGCATGGTGGCCCGGTTGTCCCGAGAAGCGGTCGAATCCATGCTCGCACTCGCAGGCTTGGAGGGATTGGAGACAATCACGCCGATGGAAGGGGGCTGGGACAACTCCAACACCCTCCTCACTCTGTCTGATGGAACCCGGCTTGTTCTCAAAATCTGGAATGCCCAGAGTGAGTCGGGCGTCAAGACAGTCATTGAGAGGCAGTTGCATGTGCAGCAGCACGGCATCCTCACCTCAGTGCCGATGCAGCTCTCTGAGGGCGGGCGCTACACCGTCAGGGATGGGGTTGCATGGACCCTATTGCCCTACATCGATGGCGGGCATCTCGGCTCTGACTCCAACTCCCTTGAGAGTCTCGGCGAAGCGATGGCTATGATGCACGGGATTCCGCTCGCCGAGTGCTTCCCACGCGATTACAGGATGGGTTGGAGTCTGTTTGAGCGGATGTACGAGGCAGCTGGACCTGAGTCGCAATGGCCTGAATTCTTGGCTCGGCTCAAAGCTGAGGGAGAGCAGTTGCGCGGAAGCATCTCCGAAGGCTTGCCAGAGGGAATTCTGCATGGTGATCTGTTTCCAGACAACGTGCTCGGGGCCGGCAGCGTTGCTGCAATCATCGACTTTGAGGAGGCGTGGATTGGTCCCCGAGTCTTTGACCTCGTGATGGCATTCGTCGGCTTCGGCTGGCAGGGCGGCGCTCCAGTGCCGGAGCGCTGGCAAGCCCTGTTGGCCGGATACGAATCGGTCCGCCCGCTCACGGACTCTGAGAGAGCGGCCCTTCCGGCCATGCACAGGTATGCCACGCTGTCAATCGCAGCGTGGAGATACTGGAAGCATGTGATGAGTGAGCCCGACGAGAAACTCGCCGGCAGATACCTCGAAATGCTTGATAGATTAGAGGTACCGTTCGACTTCTCGGAGGCAGTCCAATGAGCGGGGTGGTTCACTCGATTAACGTCTGCGCCGAGGGTGGTGTGCCCAAGCATTCAGTCAATGCAGCGAGGATAGATGTCGAGGGGGTCGAGGGAGACTACAACAAATTCCGAGACGAGCGTAAAGGTGGCACCACTAGGCGAGCAGTGAGCCTGTTTTCTCTCGAGCGAATCGAGCAATTAGAGGCTGAGGGGCATCCAATTTCAGTCGGCTCGACGGGCGAGAATATCACCATCGAGGGTCTCGATTGGCCTTCACTCGAAGTCGGAATGCAAGTCAAGGTCGGCGGCGCACTGCTTGAGTTGAGCGAGCCGTGCGCGCCGTGCTTCAAGATCGAGGAGTCATTCATCGATGGTAGATTCGCTAGAATCGATCATGAGCAGGAATTTGGTTGGTCAAGGTGGTTGGCTTGCGTCATCGAAGAGGGCATGGTAGCAACAGGAGACATGGTCTCAGTGCTGAATCCGGGCGAGGATTGAAGCAAGGGCGGCTGTAAGGCGACTGTATGATGATGAGAGTGGGTCAGCCCAGATTGAGCTTCCGAACAAGATTGCGAAGAGGATGGAATATCACCAAACTCGGGATGCACGTAGTAAGGGCAGACCCCGAACTGATGGTCTACACCTTGCTGTCAGGACTGTTCTCAATAGGGGCAGCCATCGGTCTGCTGGCCGCTACTGGAGCAATCGGCTTCTTCACAGGAGGAGAAGAAGGCATGGGGATGGGAATGTACGTCGGCATGTTCCTGACATACTTGGTAGTGGGAATGATCACAGTATTCTGGAACGCAGCGATAATCGCAAGCGCTTACGAAAGGCTCACCACGGGCACTAACCCAAGTTTCTCCTATGGCATCAAAGAGGCTGCAAAGCGCCTGCCGGCGATTCTGATGTGGGGTCTGATTTCTGGGACCGTGGGACTGATTGTAGGACTGCTAGAAGGTATGGCGCAAGACGATAATCCGGTTGTCCGAGTAATTGGTTCCATAGCTTCGTTGATTGTACAGGTGGCCTGGTGGATGACCACTTTCTTCGTCGTCCCAATGCTGGTGCTCGAGGGTTATCAGGTAGGTGAGAGTATGCGCAGGAGCCCTGAGTTGTTCGAAAAGACCTGGGGGGAGGATATAGTCAGTACAGGAGGTACTGGAATCGTCAACTTCCTCGTCATTTTACTCGTCGTTCTGATTTGCATGCCTCTTTTCGCACTA
>CAXEUQ010000013.1:0-12033 GCA_963999425.1 uncultured Candidatus Poseidoniales archaeon
CCCTCTCCCGGCTCAGTCAAGGTCGAGCACCTATTCCCCATGCTCAGCCTCGACAAGTCGAATACGGAAGACGAAGTCACTCATTTCGTTTCAGAGACTACTGCTCAGGGTCGGAGATTCGTCTGCCAGCCTAAATTGGATGGCTCGGCCCTTTCCCTCGAGTACCGCAGAGGCAGATTGGTCAGAGCGGCCACACGCGGCAGCGGGACCAGAGGAGAGGACGTAACCGCAAACGCTCGCAGAATCCCGAATATTCCCGAATCGCTTGGATGGGACGGAGATTGTCACATCAGAGGAGAGGTGGTAATGCCTCTTGCTACATTCAATGACAGTTACTCGGATGTCGCTCCCAATCCGAGAAACCTCGCAGCCGGCTCACTGAGGCAGAAGAATGTCGAGGCCGGCAAGGGAAGAGCCGAGGATTTGGTGTTTCTCGCTTACGGAGCAGAGTTCCCACAAGGCGGTGCTAAGCATCCCGATAGCCCGGAGCCTCCGGCATTCGAATTCGATTCTGAATCAATCACATGGCTTCAGGAGATTGGTATTGAAGTGGCCGGTAACGAAGTAGTTGGTGGAGGCGATTCGCAAGCCGCTACCACCCAGATAATGTCGGTCGTGAACAGATGGACTGAGAACAGGGACAGTGCGGATTGGGAAATCGATGGGATAGTCATCAAACTCGACAGATTGAGCAAGAGAGATTTACTCGGAATGACCGCGCATCACCCTCGTTGGGCCCTAGCCTGGAAGTTCCCTCCCGAGGAGGCAATCAGCGTCCTGATGGACGTGGAATGGCAGACCGGCAGGACCGGCAACGTCACTCCGGTTTCCAAGGTCGCCCCTGTCACAGTTTCAGGAGTCACGGTGGAGAGCACTACTCTGCACAACAAGGGCGAGGTCGAGCGGCTAGGAATCATGCTCGGTGACCGTGTCAGAGTGGTCAGGAGAGGGGATGTAATCCCGAAGATTACTGAGGTTCTTGGCACAGCCCAAGAGTCCGATCTCAGTGGCAGGAAGCATGCAGATGGCACACCGTTCGATGAACCACTTCCCGCCCGAACAGCGGTGACAATCCCCACACAATGCCCTAGATGCTCCTCAACACTGGTCGAAGACGGGGCATTCATCCGCTGCATGGACTTGAATTGCCCGTCTCGCCTAGAGCGCACTATCCTCTATTGGTGCCGTCACCTTGAGATGGACGGAATCGGGGAGAAACTTGCCGAGCAACTTTGCTCTACTGGATTAGTCAAATCTCTATCAGACCTCTACACCCTGTCTATGCAAGATATCGCTGGTTTGGAGCGAATGGCCGAGAAATCTGCAGGCAATGTGATCGATGAGTTAGAAGCGAGTCGCAGCATGAATCTCAGCACCTTCCTAGCGGCACTCGGAATGCCTAGAATCGGGCCTGAGATTGCCAACTCAATCGCTTCTGAGGTAGGAAGTCTGGAAAATCTGCTAGAACTAGTAGATGGGATGGATGAGGACCCAGGTCAAGACGAGGATGAGAAGCCTGAGAAGCACAATGCGGCCATATCCCGACTAGTCTCGATAGAAGGAGTCGGTGAGACCGTGGCAAGACTTCTCCTAGAGGGCATAGCTGCAAGAATGGAGGTCGTATCAGCCCTGAGTGAAGAATTGGACATCTCGGACGAGGTCGCGCAAACCAATACGGGACCCTTGGAGGGACAGACTTTCTGCATCACAGGAACCCTCTCAAGACCCAGAAAGGAGATTGCACTGTCAATCAAGTCAATGGGAGGAAAAGTGGTGTCTTCGGTCTCGGGCAAGTTGGATTTTCTCGTCGCAGGAGATTCTGCTGGCTCCAAGTTGGACAAAGCCGAGCGGTTGGGTGTGGCGGTACTGAATGAGACCGAACTCTCTGAGATGACTGGAATCGCTCCACCCTCAGAGAGGCAGAGCAATCTAGGCGACTTCTAGCCGTACATGGTGCCCAGAGAGTCACCGCTGTCGGCTGGTGGATTGAGATGGACTGCCATCATCTCGCGAATCTCGCCCTCGATCCTCTGAGCCTCTTCTAGCAAAGGCCCGGGATCGAGATGAACAGCAGGAATCAAATCGTCCAAGCACTCGATGATTCGCGCTGCAGCCCTAGCATCAGGCAGTCCACCGCCTATTGTACCGTCTGACTCCGCGAGAATAGCCATCACATCGACTCCTCTGCGTCTACTCTCGCCCATCATCACGCCAGTTATGCCGCCAACCACACCCTGCTTCAACAGAGGAATCCCCAATCCTTTGAGAGTCTCGTGAGATTCATCGGTAGAGCCAATTCCTAGAATTGTCTCATTGGTCTGGTCATCATCGAAAATGGAGTGCTGCTGACCTATCCCTTGCGCATAGGAGTCAATCAGGAGAGTGGCTCCGACCCCGCCTTCGGTGCACCAGTCAAGAAGGGTGTCAGCCAATGGCAGGTTCAACTCTGGAATCACTTGAATCTCCGAGGCAATCAGGATGACCTTGTCGCACCTCTCCATGTTGCATACAGGTTCACCAGAGTAGAATCTCATCGGAGGCAGCGGCTTACCGTCCTGCACGAGACAAACCGGAGGCAACTTGGGATGCCTGACACCTCCGACCAACTCCAACTCCAACTTGTCTACAAGATAGTGAGCCACGATGCTACTGACGAAACCGATTGAAGGGAAGCAACTGATTACTAGGGCGCCGCTGGCATTTAATCCAGCATCGACTTCCACCTTGGGAGCGTCTACCATGAGAATGAATGGTCAGACGATGATGTTAATCGTTGTCACTCTCGGTGCCTCCTTCAGGGTGCACGAAATGGAGGAGGGTTTCACCGCTCATCAATTGTCTCCTTCCTCGTGGAATCGCTACGAGGACTGCCCCCGTAAGTACTGGCTTTCGCGGCAGGGATTGCCAAGAAAAGCCAGCATGCCTGCTGCGATGGGGACAGCTGTTCACAACTCGGTCGAGGATTTGTGCAATCTTGATCTATCCTCGAAAGAAGCCGACGAATCCGGATGGCTTCCGCCCACGGCCAAGGCGATTCTAGATCGTCACTGGAGCATTGAGAGGGACACCTTCCTCGCCACCCCTCGCCACCCTAGATGGAAGGACGAGATGATCACCAAGGCCCACGATGGTCTCGTCGGAGCACTCAATATCCTATTCTCCAAATCCAACATCGGAAAGGTCGCACTTTCCGAGGTCACAATAGAACAGTGGAGGGATGTGCAGAGCATAGTGCTCGCCAATGAGGGCACCCTCAAATCCGAGGATGGCAAACTCATGGGCAGACTCGATCTTCTGGTAGCTGACCTCGATGAGAACGGCGTATCAAAAGGTTGGATTGTAGCGGATTTGAAGACTGGAAACCCACCTAAGCAGAAGCTGAATGAGAAGGTCAGCAGGCAACTGAGATTCTACCGCGACCTGCTGAAGGAGAACAATCCCGACCATCCGCCAGTACATGCAGAAGGTTGGTATTCATCCAATCAGACTGTTCACCGAGCAGATGGCCCCTCAGTGCTGGCTGAGGCCCTAGAGGCTTGGGAAGGGATGAGACCCTCACCCACTCCTTTGGAATCGACTCCCGGCGAGATGCAATGCGGATTCTGCGAATGGAAGGCATGGTGTCCATCGTGGTGGGTCGCCCGAAGAGATGGCACCCTACCCCCCGGTGCCATGTTCAGAGACGAGGTAGTAAGCACCATCAGATTCGACCCGGAATCTGGCGCAGCGCTGTTCCAGCGCATGCCCCCGGTGGGTGATGACGGAGAGTTAGCCGGATCAGATCACAGATTTGGAGCGATATTACGAGACCAAGCCCTGACTCAGATGCAGGAGCTGATTGACTCGGGATTCGAGGGACCCATCTTTCTGGGCAGCGCCAGAGTAGACGGCAAGATTGTGCACTTGGGAGATTGGTGCGAGGTCCTGCCGTGGACACCGCTGTTGGAATCAATCTCCGAATGAGTCTAGCAGATCATCGATGCTGCCCGAGAACCTGTTCGGATATGCCTGCATAATCCTCCACAGCAGAAGCAGGGTTGCTCCGGCGTCAGCATCGGCCTGATGACTCCTACTCATCTGTATGCCAAACCTTGAGCAGAGATGACCGAGGGTGTGTCTGCCTGGAATCTTGAGCCTGCGAGCCAGAACCAAGGTGTCGATGATGCCTCTGGGAATAGGGGTCTCCACCCCCGCTCGCAAACACTCGACTTCCAGAAAGCGCCAGTCGAACTGCAGGACATTATGCCCGACGATTATCGAGTCATCCACCATCGACCCAATCTCACTGACATGCTGAGAAAACTCACCCATACCTCTGACATCATCATTGGTGATTCCATGCACACGAGTGGTTTCAGGAGGAATCTTGACTCTCGGGTCAACCAGAGATTGGAGATTGATGTGGCTACCGTCAGTATCACTGCCCACTAGGGCGTACTGGACAATCCTGTCCTTCCTGTGGTCGAACCCCGTGGTCTCGAGGTCGAACCCAAGAACCCGATAGCCTGCAAGCAGGGCGCCTGACATGCCCCCTCTTCACCGTCACCGTCCATGAACTATCGTAATCATAGGACGGTCACGCTGACTTACAACACCCCTATGAGGGGGCAGTTGTGGAGGTCGGTCATGGCATCTACCCGGAGGTGCTTACCAGTCGCACTTGTTGTGATGATGCTCTCGGCGAGTTTAGTCGGTTGCTCGGGGCTCAGCTCAACAACTCCGAACGCACGAGTCAACGCGGATTTACAAGAGATCAACGTCGGTGAGACCGTGAACTTTGATGCGAGAGATTCATCCTCGCCCGACCCCACATACATCGATGAGTTCAGGTGGGACTTTGGTGATGGTGAGACCAAGACTACCAAACAAGGCATCGTCAGCCATACCTTCGGGGCTGCCGGGACATACGAGGTCGAGGTCACAGTGGTCAACGATAACGGCGAGGTAGACAGGGCCTCAGTAAGCGTGTTTGTCAACTCTCCTCCTACAATAGTCCTTGAAATGCCCACCTACGTCAGAGCAGGAGAGTCAGCAAGACTCGATGCCAGTTCTTCGACTGACCCGGAGGGGGCAGCAGTCGAATTCCTGTGGGATTTCGATCACGGTGTTGACTCGGATGCTGACGGAGACAAGACGAACGATGCAGACTCTTCGTCCTCTTTTGTGGACTTGGTCTACGAGACCTCGGGCAATAGGACCGGTTCTGTTTCAGTTATCGACGACAAGGGGGCGATGAGGACCCAGATATGGAGCCTAATGGTAATCTCGAGGACGTTCATGGTGGTTTGGGAGGAGCAGCATCTGGAGTTAGAATGGTCCGGGTATCTCGAGCAGGGACAGAGTTACGAATTGAGCCATGAACCCGGACTCGGGGCCCGCATCATTCAGGTCAATGCCACCCTGACATTGGCTAGGGATCTGCTACCGATTACTTGGCCAGAGGACAACTTCACCGTCTCCTTGAATGTCCCCGAGACAGGCTGGAGCACCTTCGCATCAACCACTCATGACAACATCACCGAGAATGCTAGCGCCAGCATTGACAGGTCAGGAATGAACTCAATTCCTGAGAGCGACTACACCGTAACTGCCGACTCGTCCGATGGTTTGGTCGAGGCATTGCTTAACGAGCCAGGCGAGAGATTCGGTCAAGGCACTTGGTACTGGACGATTACCGCCGACGAGTGCGACCCAGACCTGCCTGTGGACGATGTCGACCCTGATCAGGGAAATGACTGGGAACTGGTGGTCGAATTCGTGATTCTAATACCCCGAGTCAGCGAGATAGGAGTCTGAGACTCTTCCTATTCACGTGCGAAGGGCTTTGAACTCGGCTCCGATGCCGATGCATGGTCAGGTCAATCGAGATTACCAAGGTCTCCATCAGGAACAGGCTCATCGTCGATGCGGATGTTCGAATGAACGACCCGAAGGACTACGATTTCTCACCTAGGGTTGCAATCGAAGGAAGTACCCTGAGCCTGCACAATGAGGACGATCAAGGGTCTGCCACATCAATCGAACTCGACTCCGAGCAATTGTCCACAGCAGAGCGCGACCGATTGCTCGAGTTACGCGTTAAATTCTCAGTCGAAGGAATGCACGGGATTTTGACTCACAAGACCAAGAACACGAGGATTGCACCCAACGCCAAGAAGCTCGCCGAACCTCGCTGGAAGACAGTTCTACCACTTTCGATGTGATTTACCTCACCGTCGGGGTTAAACAGAAGCCACCGGTCGAAAACGCAAGGACCCATAGTGTAGCTTGGATATCACATGAGCTTGCGGAGCTTGTAACCCGTGTTCGAATCGCGGTGGGTCCGCCATTTACCCCCGTTGGTGGTATACGAGACTAGATAACGGAAATTATTCACGTCAGTCTATGCGAAGCGCAGCGTTCGCTCTAACTATTCTACTACTATCTTGCAGTTTAGCAGGTTGTGCTTCAGACGACAATCGAGATGTTTCCGAAGACCCAATCTCGGAAAATGATAGAGAAGGACTTGGAGAAGAGATCAATGAGCCTTCGACAATTTCATCAGAGGATTGTGAAGAGAGAGGAGGAACTTGGAATGAAGAAAGAGAAGAGTGCTCCTTTGAATCAGAAAGGCCTGAGCCGGAGCCGGAGCCGGACCGGCAACCCGAGACAGAAGAAGAGACCGGACCAATCTCTGTTCCCCCATGTAATGTGACCGCTACAGAGGGCCTTAACTCAACAGCAAACCCCTCATCTTGGCCCGAGATTCAAGCCGGACAATGGCTCGCAGTCGACGGTTTGACAGATATTTCATACGCCTCCATAGAATTAGACAACGAGTCTGAAGTTGTTATAGACGAACGTCTTGATTACGAGTGCGGGTACACATATTCTGTGAAAGTTCCAGCCGGATATAATGCCAGTAACGAATATCCGGTATTCTTGTTCCTACATGGCCAGGTTTACGACTCAGTATTCTTCAACAATATGCTAACGAATAATTTTCACATGCCTGAGGATGACAAATACATCATCGTCCGACCTTCAAAGTTAGAACTGGATTGGGTTCCAAAGAAGGTACTAGATGTTCTTGAAGATGTCAAATCAAATCTCAATGTGGACGATGACAGAGTCTACCTAACTGGATTGAGTATGGGGGGTAGGGGGACATTCATTGTGGCTGCAGCAATACCGGACTACTTTGCCGCCATCATGCCCCTCACTCCTCACCACCAACCATACTCATACCTCCCATTAGCCGAGGAAGTAGCACATCTTCCAATATGGATGAGCCATGGGACTGCAGATAACACATCATCATACGAGATGGCAGCACAAATGGCAGAAAACCTCACAGATTTGGGCGCCAATATCATCTTTGTAACCGTGATTGATGGTGGGCATGGAGGGTGGTTCAACGTCTACATCGATCCGGTTGCAATGGAGTGGATGCTATCTCACGTCAGAGAACAGTAGTCTCTCCATAACAGCCTTCAACCGGAGCCACCGGGCGATACTATGGCCTTCGTGTCACACAGACGGGTAGACTTCCCGATGGTCGATCTGGCCAAGATAGTCTATTACCCGCGATTCTGGGACTTGGCACACCGATTCTATGAGGAATCGTGGGAGTTCTCTTGTGGCATGCACTACAACACCATCCTGTCCGAACACAAGATCGCCTTCCCGCTTGTACACAGTGACACCCAATTCCTTCACCCTGTAGCCTATGGGGACACCATACAGTGCACCCTGACGGTGCCCAAGGTCGGTAACACTTCGATCACTTGGAGGTACGAGTTCAGAAACCAAGACGGAGTTCTGTGCTGGACGTCCGATCAAGTAACTGTATGCACTGATATGAGTGAGGTGCAAAGCAAAATGCCTGTGCCTGATTGGATGAGAAAGGGTCTGGCCAAACTAGCCCCTGAGTGACTACTTCTGCGGCCACTTCTTTGAGAGTGAACTTCTCAACGAATCATCGAGCGTAGCATCCCACCAGTTGGCATCCCTCCAGACAGCATACTTGCCCCTGACTCCTCTCATATCCGCTCCATCCAATCGCGCTCCTTGCAGATTGGACAGCCCCAGATTAGCCTTGATCATACGCGCTCCACGTAGGTCAGCCCGATCTAGAGCCGCCTTCTTCAAGTTGACTCGCTTGAGAGACGCTCCGCGCAAGTCACAGTCCGACAAGTCTGCTCCTTCTAAATCGGCGCCATCGAATATGGCCCGACGTAAATCAGTACCAGATAAATCGGCCTCTCTGAGGTTCTTACCAACATGAGAGGTGTATGACAAATCCTTCATCATGCGACTCCTAAAGAGACATTTTCTCGAGATGGTCTACACCATCATCGGTCAGTACCACGAATCGGTTCTTGCGGTTCTTGCCCTCGGGATACTCCAACAACGGAGAGGAACCATCCAGCATCCTGTTGATGTACAGGGAGAGGTTCCACTTCTCGACCTCCTCCTCGTCCCATTTCCCGCTCTGGGCAATGAGTCTCCTGACATCTCTCGGAGGGGTATCATTCTCTTTCTCGACTGACCTGAGGTAGTGTATAGCGGCTAGAATGACATCAGACTTCTTCTCCATTCCACAGGTGTCGAGAAGTCGCCCGAAGGCAGACCCCCTCTCGGGAATTCCGGACTTGACTGCCATCTCAGTAGCTCGATCAATAGCTTCTTGACGTGCCACCCTAATTCTTGACAGGGTCGATTGCCAGGTATCCTGTTTGGTAATGTTGAGCCAAGCATCACTTACCTCCCTTGCAGAGCCCGAGAGATCAATCTCCTCACTACCTGCTTTGATGTAGATTCGTCCGACTCCACTGCTCCCGGTCTCGCTCACGGGACCCGCAACGCTTCATCAGTGTTAATTTGTCGCTACATTCCTTAACGCAGTCAACAGCGAATCGCTAGGATTCGAGAACTACTCTGTCGTGGGTTTCAATAATCCCCGATTAGGGGGCAACCCCATGGAGGAGTACACGAGCGGGGCCTATCCTCTCGTTCTACACGCCGATGCGGACCCCTCTAGACTCGGCGGCACGGCAATCTGTGGGTTCTCTACTGTGGGTTCAGTCGGGGTGATTGCCACATCTCACTTGATTCAGAAACTTGAACTCAGCCCTATGGGGACGGTCATGCACCCCAAGTTCCCTGCAATCGCCCTCATCCATGACTCTGTTCCTAAGCACCCCGTCAGGGTGTACCAAGGTGAGGGAGTAGGCGTCTTCACTTCCGAGATACAGTTCCCTAACGAGAACGACGTCTACTTCGGTGAGACTGTCATGGATTGGTTCACCAAGGGAGGATTCGACCGACTAATCGTGATTGATGGGGTTGTGAGCAACGACCTCGGAATCAAGGAGGACAGCGATCTTTGGGGTGTCGCATCTACCTCTGCAAGCAGAGAACAACTCAAGGATGCTGGAATTCAGCAGATTCAGCAGGGCATAGTCGCTGGAATAGCCGGCTACCTAATCGCAGAGGGTGAGCGCAGAGGACTCGATGTGACAGCCCTGCTCGCCGAGTGCAATCCGATGTATCCGGATGCTAGAGCCGCGCTAATCGCCGTCGAGGGACTCAGTGAGCTGATGGACAGGGAGATTCCAGTACAGGGACTCCTCGACGATGCTCGCAACATAGAGGAAAGGGTCAGAGAAGCCTTCGAGAGAGCCCACTCTATGGCTCTGCCCGCACCCGATTCGGATGATGACGAAGACGATGTACCAATGGTCTTCTAATCAGTAGAACGGATTGGTTCCGGCTGCATGGTCAGTAGCGTCGATGACTTCTGAGATACCTGGGACATTGTCCTTGATCATGACCTCGACACCCTGCTTGAGCGTCACATCGACCATGCCGCAGCCTTGACAGCCGCCGCCAAAGGCGATAATCGCCTTACCGTCATCGACTCCAATCAAGTCGACATGTCCGCCATGAGAGGCGACGACCGGATTGACCTCGCTGGCGATGATCTCGGCGACTGCCTTCGACAACTCGTCTACCCATAGCGGATTGGGATTTTCGAAGCTGAATCCGCCTCCCATCAGGGTCTCCTTGTAGTCTAGAGTGGTACCTTCGAGATACTGAGCACTTCGAGCCGCGACGAGAACGGGCAAACCATCGACATCTAATTCGATGTCATCCTCCTTACCGTCCTCGCGACCGACGAACTGTAGGTCGTACTGGAATCCCTTGGGCCCCCTGCCCACAATCTCGACCCTGAGAATCAACTCAACTCCCTCATCCGCCGATTCTGCGAACTGGTCGAGCATCTCTTGTGCCTTGTCAGTGATAGTAAGCATCTCTCTCATGGCTTCGTGTGCATCCCCTTTATTCAACCTGTCCGAACTCAGGCAAGCCTCATCATCGATGCTTGCTACGCGAGAGCGTGACTGATTCAGTATTGGACACTCTTGGCAGACCTCTGAGGGACCTCAGAATCTCAGTCACAGACAGATGCAACTTCAGGTGCAGGTACTGCATGCCAAGAGAGCGCTTCGGGGAAGAGCACACCTTCCTACCGAGAAGAGCGTATCTTTCGTTTGAAGAGATTCGGAAAGTAGTAAATGCGTGCAAACCTCTAGGTCTGGAGAAAGTAAGAATCACAGGAGGCGAGCCACTTCTGAGGCCAAATTTGGAGGAACTAATCTCCAATCTGAAAGAAAGCGGCGTTGAAATCGCCCTCACTACCAATGCATCACTGCTCTCCGGACAGGTCGAGAGATTAGCCGAAGCAGGACTCGACAGAGTAACCGTGAGTTTAGATGCGCTGGACCCCAAGACCCACGCTCAGATGACCGACAGCAGCATTCCCGTAGAGACCGTGCTCGATGGCATCGGGGCTGCAGTTAGCGCAGGCCTATCGCCGGTGAAGGTGAACTGCGTCATACAGAAGGGAGTGAATGAGGACCAGGTGGTCCCACTGGTGGAGCGGTTCAGAGGAACCGGCGTCACAGTACGCTTCATCGAGTACATGGATGTGGGCAGGACGAACGGCTGGCAACTGGGTCAAGTGGTCCCATCTGCCGACATCCTTGACTTCCTGCAGAAACGATTCGACCTCGTTCCGGTCGACCCAACCAACCCGAGCGATGTAGCAAGGCGCTGGGCTCATTCCGACGGTTCGGGCGAAATCGGATTCATCTCTTCGGTCAGCGAACCATTCTGCGGCGACTGCGTCCGCGCTCGCCTGTCCGCGGATGGCAGATTACACACCTGCCTATTCGCCTCAGGAGGACACGACCTGAGAGCTATCATCAACTCACATGGCGATGCAGATACTCTGTCCGAAGCAATTGCCGCCATCTGGTCGAGACGCGACGACAGGTACAGCGAGATACGCTCGCTGGAGACCTCAGTATTACCTAGGGTGGAGATGTCATACATCGGCGGTTAGACTAGGCTCTCCACACCGCTCTGAATCGGGATACATCCGGCTCATCGTCGGGCAACGAGCAAACATCGAGGCTCTGTATTTCAAGACCCTCACCGATGGTTTCGATGAATGATTTCGACAGAGGCCAAGGAGGACCTTCCTCTATCTGTGCATCAGTTTGGTATCTGCCGATGCACACTAGGTGCCCACCTTGTTTGACTAGGGGCGCTAGAGCAGGGGAGGCTTGCAAACGAACATCCTCTGGCATGGCTTGCAGGATGTGCACCTCAAGTACCAAGTCGAATGAAGCACACCATTCCTCTGGAAGATTGAGTAAATCTGCAACCAACCATTCGACCCCCGAATCGCTGAACAACTCCTTCGCCCATTCAACTGCAGTGGGAGAGATGTCAAACGCTGTAACATCCCATCCTCGCTTATCGAGGAATGCAGCATCCTCGCCCAAGCCACACCCTACGACTAGGGCACTACCTCTGTTCTTTTGCTCTAAGGCCCACTCGGCAACTAGAGAATTCGGGTGGCCATCAGACCACGGAATCCACTCATCGTCCCGGTTAGCAACGGAGTATAACTCCTCGAACCAAGACAGAGGGGATCCGGCATCAGATGCAGCTTGGGACATCGACAATAATTTATCACGAATC
>CAXEUQ010000014.1:0-11487 GCA_963999425.1 uncultured Candidatus Poseidoniales archaeon
TGGATGCATCTAACAACTCGATATATGACTCGGCACCGTAGACGATTACATTCTCACCCGCCGGATCTACGGCGGCACCCTCGATACCCAAATCCACCGGCTCGAGTCTGATTACCGAGTCCAACTCGACGGCCGAGTCGGCATGCGCATGAGGCAGCAGCATGACCGCGACCACAAGAGCGCTGAGAACTCTCATACTGGAGGTGGCCATGGCCAGCGGACGGGTGACTTCTGTTTAGCCCGTTCGACAAGTCAAGAGCCGTGAACGGCAACAGCATTCAAGAAGTCCCCGGCCAGCGTGGCGGCATGGAGAGATTCGATGTCAAGCGGGGGCTCGTGAAGCAGGTTTCGGAGAATGGCGGGTTAGCAACTCTGGCCAGCGAGTTCTTCGACGATGTGAACGACTCCGGAGATAACTCGTTCAGCGGCTCTCATGGGATAATGACCTCGATTCAGGCCAACTACAATGAGAAGGGGGCCTTGATTGTGGACGTCACCAATGTACCTCCGGATTTCGAGGACCCCGAGGCGATGAAGGCCGCCATGGATGCCAGAAAGAGGTGGACTTCCTTCCTAGATGCCGCTACCGGATACAACTCCAAGCAAAGAGGAGATAAGGCGAAGGAGTGGGCCAAGAAGGCCAGCAAGGCTAAGTCGGCCATTTCCTCCACTCGCCACTTCATGTCGATGTCAGAAAATATGCCCGAGGAGCTGGTTTCACAGGCAGAATCTATGATTGCCGAGATAGAGGAAGCCATCGAGCAGGGAGACAACACCAAGGCTGCAGGCAGGGCCGAGAAACTGACGAAGTTGCTTGATTGAGGTGAGCATGGAGGAGAATGACCCGCTAATGTCACTGGGTGACGAGGAACGGGAACGCGTCAATAGGATGTTCGCGAGTTGCGCTGAGGTTGTAGGCGTCGATCATGTCGCATCTGCCATCGCAACAGGGTCTACGCACTCCGGCGACGGTCAATTGGTAGCATACATTGGACTCGAGCCCAGTGGAAAGGCCCACATCGCATACGCACTACTCGCAGACGCAATCCGCGACATGCTGGATGAAGGCGTGAATGTGATTATTCTGCTCGCCGACTGGCACGCATGGGTCAACGACAAGTTCGACCGGGACATGGATAAGATTACTATTGCAGGAGAATATCTAGCAGAGACCTTCAGAGGCCTCCTCGGCAACCCGCCCGAAGGGGAGGGTGCAGGGGAACTTAGATTCCTCAGCGCATCGCAACTGATGGACTCGGGTAAGTACTGGGAGAGAGTCCTCAGGTGCTCGAAGAACATGAGTCTTTCAAGAGTCCGCAGGACATTCAGCATCATGGGACGGGACGAGGATTCCTCGGATCATGATCTGGCCGCATTCTACTATCCTGCCTTGCAGGCTGCTGACATCTTTGAGTTGGAAGTGGACATAGCGTTCGGCGGGATGGATCAGCGAAAGGCGCACATGTACATGCGAGAAGTCGCTGACAGGTATGGCTGGCCCAAAGCAACCTGTATTCACACCCCGATGATGTCTGGTCTCAAGGGCTCTGGAGGTAGGATGGATTCATTCGACCACAAGATGTCCAAGTCTGACCCGGGCAATGCAATACTGCTGGACGATGATCGAGACGCCCTGAAGAGTAAGCTGCGCGGCGCATTCCTCGAGGTCGGTAATCGCGAGTCCCCGGTTTTTGAGATTCTCAGACTGATTATCATCCCCCGTAGTGGTTCAATCACGGTGACCCCAGACCCGAAGTACGGCGAATCATCTACCTGGAACGACCCCGATTCCTTCATCTCAGCTGTCTCAGACGGCTCGATTCATCCTCTAGATGCGAAAATGGCCGTCGCAGACGCTCTTGCAGACATTTTAGAGCCGCTTGCGCAGCACTTTGCCAGTAAGGAAGAGTTGATGGCTGCTATGGATGGCCTAGTCGGCTCTTAGTGATGCGTTTTACAACTCTCTCAGTCATTATCTCGCAGGGAGAGGACTCATAACCCATCCCCCACCGGCGTGGCACGAGGTTGTTAGCATGCCCAGCGTAGGCATAGATGACATCGCCATTCATTTCCCTCGACTGTACTTCGACATGGAGGACTTCGCCAAGTTGCGAGGAGCCGATTTCGGCAAGCTCAATCGAGGGCTAGGACTCTCCGCCATGGCCATCCCGGATGTTCACGAGGATACTGCCACTATGGGTGCCAATGCAGTACGTAGGCTGATTGACAGGAATGGCATCGACCCGGCCACAATCGGTAGGATTTACCTCGGAACCGAATCGGCTCTGGATGGCTCCAAGCCTACTGCTACTTACATCATGGACATGCTAGAGCAGAGATACTCTCCGATACACGGAGATGACTGCTTCCGAAACTGTGACGTCGTCGATCTGACTTTCGCATGCATTGGTGCAGTGGATGCTATGCACAACACCCTCGACTGGGTGGCTGCAGGAGGCGAGGAGAAGGACAGGATTGGAATCGTTGTCTTCGCTGACAACGCCAAGTATGACATTGGCTCGTCTGGCGAGTACACACAGGGCGCAGGAGGAGGCGCCATCCTGATTCGCCACAATCCACGACTTCTAGCGATTCCAGATATCTGGGGAGTCTCGACCATGCCCGTTCACGACTTCTTCAAGCCGAGGAGAGAAGTCGATACCAGAACCATCGTCGAGAATGTTCTTGATTTGGCCAGAGAGAGCGGCGAGAAGGTAAAGGAAGGTCTTGCTGAGCGTATCCTAAAGCACCTTCCAAGTTCCTCAAAGAAGGACGATGTGATGTTTGAGAGCCCCAAACTCCAGATTCACAAGGACACACCGGTCTTCGATGGCCAGTTCTCCAACAGATGCTACTCGGAATCGGTCAAGCAGGCATTCATTAATTTCCGTGAGAAAGCCATCAGAGAAGGCAGATACGACCCGGATGAGGACGAGATTCTGACCAATCAGTGGAGCCGAATCATAGTCCATCTACCCTATGCCTTCCAAGGCAAGAGGATGTTTCCGGATGTCTTCAGACATGACCGCAGGCATCTGCCGATGTGGGCCGAGATCGTTGAAGAGATAGGCCCTGAGCCATTCCCCGAAGACTTCCCTGACACTCCGGAAGGTATCGAGCAGTTTGAGAAGTCGAACGACTCCTATCGCAGACTAATCTCCAAGACTGAGGAGTTCAGGACCTTCGTCGACGAGAGAATCGAGAAGACCACTAGGGCTTCAAGCCTGATTGGTAACCAGTACACTGGTTCGATCTTCCTAGCACTAATGTCGACCGTAGAGTCAGACTACATCGACAACACCGACATGGCCGGCAAGAGAGTCGGGCTTTGCGGTTACGGCTCGGGAGCCAAGGCCAAGGTCTTCGAGGGCATAGTTCAGGACGACTGGCGTGAGATTGCTTCCAGATTCCACCTATTTGAGAGACTGTCTAACCGTCATCCAATCAATAAGACGGTCTACGAGGCCCTTCACAGAGGTTCAAGGAAGAGTTCGGTGGTCGACCCAGATGGCGAGTTCGCACTAGTCGGAATCGGCCGCCAAGGAAACCTCGAGGGCCAGAGAGAGTACCGCTGGGTGGAGTAACTACTCTAGGATTCTAGAGAGCACATCTAGGAACCTGTCGACCTCTTCAGCAGTGTTGTAGTGCAGAATTCCGACCCTCAACGCCCCTTCCGGCTCTAGACCTAGGGCTTCGGAGAGCTCCAACGCGTAGAAGTTCCCAGCCCAGGCAAAAATCCCGCGTTCGGCGAGTGCTGCTCCAATCTCCTGTGCAGTCCTAGAATGATGAGTGAAGGAAACTGTAGGGGCTCTGTGCTCCTTCATCGATGGGTCTGTTATTCCCCAGATTTTTACTCCATCTATCCTGTCAAGACCCTCAATCATTCTCCAGCACAAGTCCATCTCATATTCCTCAATCTCAGAGAAGGCCACTTTCAGAGCCTGCCTACGACTCAAGTCGGAACTTGAGAGCATTCTGCCCAGCCATGCTAGATGCTCGATAGCAGCCAAAGTCCCTGCCATTGATTCGTGTCCTTGCGTACCAGTCATCCATCTGAATGGGACCTCCTCGTTTGAGACACGCAGTTTAGCTACAGGGAGCTCGGCTAACCGGTCAAATCTACCCCACAGTATGCCTTGGTGCGTGCCGAAGAACTTGTATGACGAGCAAGCGAGGTAATCACAACCCATCTCTCGCACATCAATCAGACCATGAGGAGCGTAGTGTACCGCATCTACGAAGACCTCGGCTCCAACTGAATGGGCCTTCGCACAGATTCCTCTGACGTCATTGATAGTGCCCGAGAAGTTCGATGCCGCTCCGATTGCGACCATCACTGTGCTATCGTTGATGCTATCGTCAATGGTTTCGGCCCTATGCGTGCAATCCTGAGGGTCGATATCTATCCATCTCACACTCGCCCCCGACCACTGCGCTGCAAGCACCCAGGGCCGGACATTGGCATCGTGGTCTGAGCGAGTCACCACCACCTCGTCTCCAGGCCCCCAGGTCCGACCAAGTGCGCTAGCGAGCTGTATAGTTAGACTGGTCATGTTCTGCCCGAAGACAATCTCGCGATGATCCTCGCAGCCGACTAAGTCAGCACAGGCCCGCATGGTCTGCTCAATCATCGCATCAGTCTCCCTCGAGGTAGCGAATGACATCCCCACGTTGGCGTTCTGGTGCAATAGGTAGTGCTTGACTGCATCACCTACAGATTCAGGAGACTGGCTGCCGCCAGGCCCATCAAAGAAGATGGCCTGATTCCCATTAACCACTCGCTGAAGGCCGGGGAACCGAGAGCGTATTTCTGCTATCGGGTAATCCGACATACCATCACTCCGGGGCGATGGAGCGGTTGATTACAATTCGCTGAACTTCCTGTGTACCTTCGTAGATCTGAGTAATCTTGGCATCCCGGAAGAAACGCTCAACCGGGAAGTCGGTTGTATATCCATATCCTCCTAGAACTTGCACTGCCCTTTCGGCCACCCACATAGCGGTATCACCTGCGAACAGTTTGGCCATACTGGCCTCCATGGTATGTCTCGGGGCATCATCCTCGTAGTGCCTCTGTTTTGCCCATGCTGCCTTGTACACCATCATCCGAGCAGCCTCGGTCCTAGTAGCCATGTCGGCGAGGTAGTTTCCTACGCTCTGATGGAATGCTATCGGCTTACCGAAAGCCTCTCTCTCATGGGCATAACCCAAAGCTGATTCGTAAGCCCCTTGAGCGATTCCAAGAGCTTGAGCTGCAATTCCAATTCTTGAGTTATCTAGCGCGTTCATAGCGATTGGAAAACCTTCTCCGGAAACTCTCAGGACATTCTCCACAGGCACCTTGCAATCATCAAGCAACAGCGAGCAGGTGTCGCTCGACCTGATTCCGAGCTTATCCTCCTTCTTGCCCACTGAGAATCCCTCAAAGTCCTTCTCAACGATGAAAGCGGTAGTCCCACCATGCTTCTTCACTCCGAACTCGGGGTGATCGATGTCCTTGGCAAACAAGACATAGATGTCAGCACTCTCTCCGTTGGTAACCCACATCTTCTCCCCATTCAGAATGTAGTGGGAGCCATCATCACTCAATTTAGCCTTGCATCCCAAGGCAGCAGCATCAGTACCGGCTCCTGCTTCAGAAAGAGAGTATGCTCCAATCTCGTTTTGGGCCAGTCTGGACAGGTACTTCTGCTTCTGCCCCTCATTTCCATGCAGTGCGATTGTCTTTGAGCAAAGACCGACATGTACGCAGAACATTACTGAGAACGAAGGGTCAACTCGTGCGAGCTCCTCAACGATTATCGCCTCTGAAACATCATCTACAGGACTGCCTCCGTACTCCTCGGCAATAGTAATGCCCTGAAGGCCGGTTTGCTCACAGAATAACTTCCACTCATCCAGAGGAGCCTTCTGATTACGATCCCTTTCAAGGCAGGTTGGAGCTAACTCACTCTCAGCGAAATCGCGAACCATATCGCGAATCATCGCTTGTTCTTCGGTCTCTGCGAAGTCCAACTCTCTCGCCTCAACAATTGAGAGTAGGACTACGTAGTTAATCCCTCGTGGCGCCTATCTAGACTATCTCGCATCGAATAGTTCAAATCAGACTGGTAAACGCGCGGTTCGGTATCAATGGCAGACGGCGACTACATCGAGTACAGCATAGCCCATGATCGCAAGTACACACTGGACCATATCTGGGTCCAAGCCTTGGACGATAAGGCCGAGTCGGTGAAGATAGGAGTAAGTGAGTTCGTCCCGGCTGAGTACGGTGACGTAGTCAGAGTAGTCCTCACGAGGCCCGAGGACGACAGTGAGTTCGACCCCGAGAACGAATCTGAGGCCGAATCCGATGACGATTCACCGATGATTATGGGAAGCGGTGACGAGGTCGGGACAGAAGACCTGATGATGACTTTGACCACCAGTTTCGATGGAGAAATCGAGACGCTGCTAATCAATGCCCCCTTCCCATGTAAGATTCTAGAATTGAACGGAGAGGTCGAGGACAATCCGGATTTAATCAACGACGATGCCTATGGAGACGGATGGTGTATGATTGTACAACCATACGACTTCGACGAGGACCAGTTTCTCGATAACCTAGAGTATATCGAGATGCTCAACGAGTTGCCCTAGGGCCACGATAGAGAGGGCCAGTCCTCGTGCTCGGATTCTCGCCAATCTATCTCATCTAATAATGAGAGAACCTCATCTCTGTTGGCGAGATCTCTCTCGATTTGGAATCTGTGTAGCATAGCCTTCAGTCTCCCCATTCTTGGACCTGGCTCCAGTCCGGTGACTTCTGACAGGGTGTTTCCGTCAACCAATGGAGCATTGCCAGCTCTCAGGGGGATGAGTTCTGAAATCGAAAGCTCAAACTGCGAGACATCACGGCCGATGCCAGCCGAGTAATCTACGAATCGCGATTGTCTGAGTTTTGGCAGAGAGGCCCTAAACACTCTCATTGATGGTGCATCCGAGGGTAGAGGTACATTTCTTGCATCGTGCAGAAAGGCAATCTCTCGCAGTTCATCATTAGACATCTTCAGAGAATCTCTCAGCAATACGCTCAATTCAGCACCACTGCGCGCATCTCCGCTGCAGACCAATGCTAGATTGACCACCGAGTCTCCACGAAGAGAAACATCTGTTCTGGCAGAGAGCCCAGGCAGAATCTGCTCGATTACGGTGTCGGCTTGCATCATGCTAATTGCGGCATTAGCATTAGGTGCGGATAGGGTCCGTCTCATCTCATCACCTATCCTCTCCTTGGAGACCTGTCCCAGCATTGCGACATTTTCTTTGACAGCCTGCATTAGTTCAGCATCCATCGCTTCGACCTTCTGTGATGCGAGGAACCGATATGCCCGCATGACACGTAATCCGTCCTCTCCGAGCCGCGCGCGCGCGTTCCCTACTGACCTCAGCACACCTTCTTCCAGATCAGCAGAGCCTCCGAAGGGATCGATTAGATTCCATTTCGAGTCGTATGCCATGGCGTTGATTGTGAAGTCTCTCCGAGACAGGTCGTCGTTGATGTCTACGCCAAATTCGACGCTGTCAGGCCTCCTACCGTCACCGTATCCTCCTTCGCTGCGCAGAGTGGTCACCTCCCAAAACTCATCATGTTCATCTAGCCTGACGGCCACAGTGCCGTAATCGGCTCCGTACATCAACGAGTGAGGAAATATTTCCTTGACTTCGTCCGGGAGCAGAGTGGTGGCTATGTCCATATCGGTCGATGGAGCACCCGATAGGGACTCCCTCACCCAGCCACCCACGACCCAGGCCTCACCCCTAGAGCGCAGCCCAGACAGCACCAGCCTATCGGCTTCGCTGGTGTATTCGGAAGGGTTTCCCATGACTGGCCGTCGGCATTGTAGTCATGATTCCTTCGGGGGTTAGGCATATCTCCTATGAGTGATTCGAGGGAGTATGAAGGTGGAGTTGGTACCCATAGAGGCCCTACTTCCGCACGAGAAGGTCGAGGAGCACAGGGTCGACAATCTCGAGAAGATGACTCTCAGGTGGAGAGCGTACACCAAGCCACTGCTAGTCGACAGGAAGACAGGTACGATTCTCGACGGCCATCACAGAACCAAGGTCGCCCAGAGAATGGAACTAAAGTGCCTGCCGTGCGTTCTGGTCGATTATCTCGATGACGATGAAGTCAGTCTGTCAGTCTGGCCTAATTGTGGCAGAGAGTCGTTGAGCAAGGAAGAGGTGATTGAGGCTGCTCTTTCAGGAAACCTGCTCGGTCCTAAGACCTCGAGACACATGCTCTCCGACCATCTTCCTCCGATATCCATACCTCTAGAGAGGCTTATGCAACCTGCTTTGCAGTAACTATGGAATCAGGTCCTCATGACCGCCTGCCATCCCATACTCGTCTTCACCAGGGGATCCAGGCGAATCTATTTCGACAGATAGGAAGTCTCCGAACAGCGGCCACATCGGGCCGAGCCAATCCATCTCCATCAGGAGCAGCTCGATTACTGGGTGTTCCATTATCTCGTCCTCGGTCGATTCCTCATCGAGGTCCGGTATGTCGCGGGGCAGCTCCTTTAGCGAGGAAATCAAACCCTCAATCCTGCCTATGGTTTCGTCCTCAATCTCGATTAACTCCGAAATCAGGCCGAGGATGTCCTCAAGATGCTCGGCGAGGTTCTGAGGGTCTAGGGGAGATCTCTCGGCCTCTCCTAGGTCCATCGGCCCGAAGACAACCCCACCGAGGTCCGTATCGAACCAATCATCACCCTGCCTCTCTCTCTTTAGCAGCCTCTGGTGAACTGGTCCTCCGAACGGACCGAGGACGAATCCTCCTTCTCCGACTAGATTCTCAACCTCGGGAAGAAGATTCCTAATGGAGCCGGTGATGAGCACTCTGTCGACCGGCCTAGATTCTTCTACCAGCCCCTCAAGACAGTCGATTGGAATAACGCGCAACTCCCCATTTGAGTCGTAAAGATCGAGCCGATCGTTGGTATGGTGTCTGACCTCGGGGTGAGGTTCTACCACTGTAACAGCCCCATCTGGACCTAGCATGTTGTCTAGAAGGGCGGCGAGATACCCTCCCTTTGACCCCAAAACAAGCACATGATGCCCGTGAAGAATCTCAAGATGGTGCAGCAGAGTAGCAATCATGTGTGGAGCGGAGATTGTCTTCGTGGTTCCATTTTCTGTAGACAGGAAAGGTATCGGACGGTCCATCAGGAACAAAGATACATCGAAGTCGGTGAAATCCTCGATGTCTACAGATTTCATCGCATCGGCTATACTGTCATCCATCGGAACCCCCGAGTCCCGCAGCCTCATCAGCAAGTCTGATATCCCCTCCATGCGTATCCTCCTGACACTCCATCTAGCCGGAGGGGATTTGAACACAACGGCTCTCCGGGCTCCCGGGGCCCGTGGTCTAGGGGTTATGACGTCGCTCTTACAAAGCGAAGATCACCGGTTCAATTCCGGTCGGGCCCACCATCTCCGACACCGATTCTACGAGTGAAACTCTCAAGAGTGCCGGCCTTGGCGACGAATCGTGGTAGAGGAGACTGCAGGACTAGCATCCCGTTTCGCCCGCAGATTGCGCAAGCGTGAGTTGACCGTATCCACAGCGGAGTCGTGCACCGGTGGCCTGCTGGCTTCTCTAATCACCGATATCTCGGGTGCGAGTGAGTGGTTTAAGCAGGGATGGGTAGTATACTCCAACGAATCCAAGATGAGAGAGTTAGGAGTCGAGAAATCGGCATTTGAGGAGGGGGAAGCCGGAGCCGTATCTCACGAGGTTGCCGTACAGATGGCCCGCGGAGCTAGATACCAGTCCGACTCGGACGTGGCGATTTCGATTACCGGAATCGCTGGACCAGGAGGCGCTACCGAGGATAAGGAGGTAGGAAGAGTCCACGTGGCAATTGTCACGGAGGATTACTTCTTGGTGAGGCGAATGGACTTCGGAGAGAACGACCGCTTGGATAACAAACGCTCCTTTGCGGCCTTCGCCCTGCGTCTGGGGCTGGAGGCGATGGACAGGGTCTCCGGCTCGGGAGAATCAGACTCTGTGTCCTCGCAGGAGCAGTCCCCTGTGGACACCTCGGAACTCGATCCTTCTGAGGAAGAGTGGGAAGGGAGCCTATCGTGGAAGGAGGACAAGAAGACCGTAGCCGAGGAGATTTCCTCAGTGGATCTCGCATCCCTCACAGAATGGGAAGACTGAACGGCTTCTCCAACTGTTTTCTTGCGATAGCATCATGAGCGTCCTCAGCACTTCGGTTGGACATGGTCGGCGAGAGCTGGGCTGAGCGTCAGCGTAAGTTGGCTGCCGCAGGTCTGCTAGTACTCGGAAAGGAGGCGCAGGCAAAGATTGAGAGTCTCAGCGAGGTATCTCCACTAATCGAGGCCGCACAAAGCTCCAACGTGGCCCTGCTAAACGAGCAGGCAGTGGATGAGATGCTCTCGCTGGTACCCAAGCAGCCGCAGGCTGCACAGAAATCAAGCTCCACTCGGCAACAGGCCACTTTGGCTGATCCTGAGAGCGGTTCGGCAATCGGGCGTGTAATAGCCCCTGCATCGAGTCCAACGATGAATCCCCCTACCCGAAGACACGGCTTGGAGCATTTCAGTTTGGATGACTTCCCGGTGCTGGCAAAGGACGTGGACGCAGAGATTGAGGTCCACTTCGATATCACAGGCAACTCCACTACTGAGGGCAAGATGGGAGATATGCAGTCATGCTTCTCGGATCGACTCAGACAGATTCGCCAGATGATGCTGATTTCTCATTCACTTCCGCGCAGACCTACCAGCAATGCCGAGGCTTGGCGCAACAGGCAGAGGCATTCGAGCAAGGACTACCAGATCACTCTGGTGGGGCTGGTCTGTGAAATGAGGTGGCCGAAGTCAGGCAATCTTAACTTCGTCATCGAGGACGAGACGATGCAAATCAGATGCTCTCTCAGACCTCCTTCGAATGCTTCCAATTTACATCCAGCCCTCGATGGTCTGATGGATGATGATGTAGTAGGGGTTAGCGGCCATTTCATGATTGGCGAGGGCAACCCCTTGTTCCTAGCTAGCGACATACACCTACCTCCGATGGGCAGGCATTCCAAGGCCGCTGCCAGCGCTGATGAGGCGGTTTCGGCTGCCTTCCTCTCCGATGTCCATGTGGGTAGCAAGACATTCCTGGCCCCACAATGGGAGAAGATGGTTGAGTGGTTCAAGACCGACCCGCTTGCTAAGACTATCAAGTACTTCGTAATCAATGGAGACGGAGTTGATGGCGTTGGTATCTATCCAGGGCAGGAACGCCATCTTGCCATTACCGACTTATTCCAGCAGTACGGAGAACTAGCCCGGTTACTCGAGAACTTGCCAGATTGGGTGGACCTGATTATCCTACCAGGCAACCATGATGCAGTGAGTCCAGCCGAACCTCAACCCGCCCTAGATCCTGAAGTTCAGCAGGATTACTCAGATGCAGTGTTC
>CAXEUQ010000015.1:0-11254 GCA_963999425.1 uncultured Candidatus Poseidoniales archaeon
GGCGATTCACCAGTGGGCTGATTGGGTAATGGATGGGGCCGAGGGAGAACCTAACTCCGATGAGCCACGACATTGGGTGCATGTCAGGGACGTAACAGACGCACTCGCAATCCTGATTCTATCTGAGGAGACAGCATCCGGTACACTCGATCTATGTGGTAGAAGACCTTGGACACGTGAGGCCATCATCACGGAAATGTCGCTATTGTGGGGACGCTTCACAGATGCTGTTCAGCACACCCACACAATCTCATCACTTACTGGTAGCAATAGTCCAGTGTCGTCAGAAGAGACTCAGGTGACAAGACCGGATTTAGGCCCGTTACACGATGCCCTGCTCAGAGCGGGAGGTGACGGCTGGCGCCCAGTAGTACCCATGAGGGTATCACTGATGGAAGTCCTAGCACACAGGGGCGAAGGTTCAGCGTGAGTTCTTGTCAGCCTGAACCTGCTTGCGAACATCCTGAGCGGCGTTCTTTGTAGCCTGCATGGCCTTCCTAACACGAGTCCCGGCTGCGCTGTTGCCGCGGTCGTGCTTTCCTGCGTCTGCTAGTGCGTCATTTAGTGCATCAATCATTCCCTGTACCATTTCTTCAACGGACATGGCGCGCCCGCTCCCTCGACCGTCTTTATGCATTTGCACGGCAACTGCAGTGATATTGCTGCTAGTTGCCGAACAGGTCAGCGCCGAGAATAGGCAGTAGTACCGAAGCGTCTCCTTCCACCACAACCTGTGGTGCCTCGGGCCTAACCTTGCCCCAGGAGACCGCTTCTCTGAGACGAGCTCCTGAGAGTGAACCATCATGCTCTGGAGCGGTGGTTATTGCAACAGCAGAGTCCAAACCGCCTCGATACTGATTCCACCAAATTACGTGGTGCTTAGATATCCCTCCTCCTACCATCAAGGCATGACTCTCCTCGGCTGTCCAAGTCAGATCTGAGAGAATCTGCTCATCTGCTAGGAAGTCAATCATGAACGACGGACTCTTCTGTCGGTGCATGAACAACTGTGAGCCTATTGCACCGTCAGAGAGACCGGGAATCACAATCGGAATTCGATGCTTGGCAGCCCAGTGCAGTAGAGAACTCTCATCCCCGATTCTATCCCCGATTGCCCAGCACAGTTCCACCGACCCGAATCCCAGCCACGGGTTATCGGGCTGTGCTGCCAAACGCTCCGCTTCGATTTCCTCTAGCCAAGGCAGCATCACACTCTCAATGATGTCACCATAGCACTCATTTGGCACGATTACGTTGCCCAGTCGGTTGAGACCCTCTTCACCGAGGGCAATGTCATCGAGCTCAAAGTCTCCGTGAAAATAGTCCTGGTATGTTCGTGCAATGTCGTGATCGAGCGTTCCGCAGGTGGTGATAACGACATTGAACGCCTTGCGCTTTAGCGCTTCTAGGAAGAACCCGCGCGTGCCAGTTGCGCATAGGCAAGCGGGGAATGAGAGCCAATTCAGAACTCCCTCGTGAGAACTCTTGCCCATCGCTTCCGAGAGCATGTCTCGCGCATGCGCCAGTTTTGTTGCAGTAAAGCCGCCCGCGCGAGACATCTGGTCAATCAATGACCTCACATCTTCAACCGCGGAGAAGTCGTAATCCTCGACAGGAGCGGAGAAGTCGTCCTTACTGTAGCCGGACACGACCCCTCGCACTGCTTCCCGGCCTTCAATTCGACGCACTCTCTAGTTGGAAGATTCTGTCTCGCAATCGGGCTGCTCGCTCGAAGTCCAAGCGAGCTGCGGCCTGTCTCATCTCCCTCTCCAACTTCTCTCTGAGTTTGGTCGATTCGTCCTCATCAGCGGGGGAAAGCACCTCTTCTGCCGCAGCGACCCATTCAGGTTGGCTAACGTTGTCTAGCACCGAGTCAGAACTGTTCCAAACACCTGCACCGAGTCCGAACTTCTGCGCTAGACCCTCGAGTCCCTTCTTACCGGGGGCCTTCGCCACCATGCGTCGACCTCCGCCCTTTCCTCTTCCGGCCACACCTGAGGCTAAGTCCTCGACCTCCTCGCCCATCACAGGCAACGCCTTCTGAATGGTTCTGGGAGTGATTCCATTCTCCTCATTGTATTCGGATTGACGCCTGCGTCGCGACACCGTCTGTCCTATCGCAGACTCCATTGCAGGAGACACTGAGTCCGCGTACAGAATTACCGAGCCACGCTCATTGCGACTGGCTCTGCCGATAGTCTGGAGGAGTGAACGCTCGTTACGAAGGAAACCCTCCTTGTCGGCATCGAATATCGCTACCAGAGAGACCTCGGGAATATCTAGACCCTCTCTCAGTAGGTTGATTCCGACGATGATGTCGATGTGCCCCAAACGAAGCGCCTTGATGATCTCAGTTCTCTCGAGGGTGTCAATCTCGCTGTGGAGATAGTGGGCCTTGAAGCCCTGGCGCTGCAGGTATTCGGCCACTTCCTCTGCGAACTTGATGGTCATCACAGTGACCAACACCCTCTCATCTGCCTCGATTCTCATTCGAATCTCCTCTTCGAGGTCCTGAACCTGACCTGCTGTCTGACGTACCTCGATACTAGGATCGAGAAGACCTGTGGGGCGAATCTCCATCGTTGCGATTCCCTCAATCTGCTGCATCAGATTCTGCATGGAAGTCCTACCCAGAGGCTTATCTTCCTCGGCTGGCAGCGCACCCCCTCCGCTCTGAACGTGCAGTAGTTCCTGCGGTACTTTCTGCCCAGTAACCTCGGCTATATGGCGTAACTCCCTCTCTCCGGGAGTGGCGCTAACGTAGATCATCTGGTTTACGAGATTCTGGAACTCATCGATGCGCAGTGGTCTGTTATCGTAAGCCGAAGGAAGACGGAATCCATGGTCGATTAGATTCTTCTTGCGCGAGAAGTCACCTCCATGCATACCTGAGACCTGAGGCAGAGTAACGTGCGACTCGTCCATTACCACGAGGTATCTATCGGATCCGCCGTGATACTTCTCCGCGCACATTGCGAAGAAGTCGAGCAGGCAGTATGAGCGCTCACCGCGCTGCCTACCGTCGAAGTGCATAGAGTAGTTCTCGACCCCCTTGCATGATCCAATCTCAGACAGCATCTCGAGGTCGAATCTAGTTCTCTGCTCGAGACGGTGAGATTCCAGATCCATGCCTTCTGTGTGGAACCAGTCCATCCGCTCATCGAGCTCGTACTCGATGTCCTCGAGAGCCTGATTGAATCGCTCCTCGCTGGTCATGTAGAACTCTCGAGGGTGAATCCACGCTTCCTCGAAATCATCGAGCGGCTCCCATGAAACTGCCTCACAGGCCTGAATACGCTCGATACCATCCCAGCCGAAGCGAATGCGCAACGGGTCATCACGACTCGGCATCCAGATGTCTAGAACCTCTCCACGCAGGCGAATGTCGCCGCGCGTGATTTCAGCTGCTGTTCTGCGATACTGTAGGCCCACCAGTTGCTTGACGACTTCTTGTGGGTCGGCCTTCTCACCGACCGCAAGCCTGAGGTGATTCTGCTGGAACACCTCAGGTGGGTTAAGGCCGTAGATCACAGAAACCGTGCCTACAGCAATCACATCGGGTCGTGACACGAGCGAGGCCACAGTGGAGAATCTCTCCTGCTCGATACGCTCGTTCATCTGCAGTTCTTTGTCGATGTACAGGTCCCTTCCAGGGATGTAGGCCTCAGGCTGGTAGTAGTCGTAGTAACTGACGAAGTACTCTACTGCGTTCTCGGGAAACAGCTCGCTCATCTCCTGCCACAATTGGCGAGCGAGCGTCTTGTTGTGCGAGAGAATTAGAGTTGGAATCTGCAACCTCTCGATGACCTTGGCCATCGCGAATGTCTTGCCCGAGCCGGTGACACCGAGCAACACACAACGCTCCTGACCGTTCTCGATTTGCTCGACCAGTTTGTCAATCGCCTGCTGCTGGTCGCCAGCAGAGTCGTAGTCCGATTTCAGAGTGAAGATGGCCGAATCTCCCATCACATCACCCCTGCCAGAGCGAGGCTGCCTAGCAGAGCCCAGCCAGTTAGCATCGAGGCGTTGAACAGAGTCTTCTGGAAGCCATCCATCGCCTCGTCTGAATCCATAGAAGTCTGTGCACCCTTAGTCATCACGATGATGTTCACCAAAGCCATCAATACCGCGGCGGGAATCCATAGAGAGTAACTGTCTCTGCCATCAGTCGCCTCGTTCAATCCTGTGAGAACGAAGCATAGAGCCCAACCCATGGTGAGGGCCACACTCATCCCAGTGGTCGCTCTGTCTCCATACGCAGATGGGAACGACTTGATTCCCTGCTCACGGTCCACATTGACATCCATGCGCGCGTAGTTCACATCGAAGGCAGCAATCCACAGCGCTACACCCATTGAGATGAAGAATATCTCAGGATACCACAGGAAGCCGCCGTTAACTCCGGTAATCGCACCCCATCCGTGGACATCAGCCGCGAGTGCTACCCAGGCACCTGCGGGAGCGAGCCCCAGACACAGACCCAGCCAAAGGTGACAGATCCAGGACACCCTCTTCGTGTAAGGGTAAATCATGAACGCTAGCACCGGCAGCCAGACCATCTGCAGCGCCACCTCGTTAAGCATCCATGCTGAGAATGAAAGCATCACTAGGAAGGCTACAGCGAGCCCCCAAGCAGTCTGTTTGGACATCAGCCCAGAAGGCAGATGCCGGGACGCAGTACGCGGATTTTCGGCATCGATATCACTGTCGATTATTCGATTCAGCACCATTGCCAGACCTCTGGCACCCACTGCTGCCAGCAGTATCCACATCAGATCGAGCGAGTCCGAACCGAATTCAGCGTGTGCCAGTACGTAGCCGATTAGTACGAAGGGCAGTGAGAACAGAGTGTGTTCGACCTTGACGAACTCAAGTATCTCCTTGACTCCCATCAGTAACCCCCCTCGGCCAGCCATGCATCCACTCGCTCGGCCACCTCGGGGTCGTGCAGGGTCATACCCGGCCAGCGTCTGACTGGCAGAGGGCCCTTGTTAGATGGAATCGGCGCGGTGGCATCCCAGGCAACGCGACCTCCTGTCTCATCGAAGTGTAGGTCGCGACCCACATCGAAGCGGCAGAACAACTGCCAAAGCATGCGTCGACGCCAGTCCTCACTGGCAAGATATGCATCATCATCGGTGATGAAAAGCCAGCGCAGGTTCTTGGCAGCCTCGAGCGACCAGATTGACTCACAGATCTCGCGAATCACCTCGCGCTGTCTAGCCGCACCCTCCTCGCTGATTCTCTCCATACTGCTCTCGGGCTTAGGCCCGCCCTCGATGTCGGTCGTTACTACCAGCATTGAGGGCCTCAGCATCCTCGCCTGAATCACTCCGCTGACAGCGGATGCTGAGACTGCTAGCGATTCCGGGCAGCCTTGCTGCTCAGGTAAATCGCTGTGTGGATCATACTTGGGAGTCGTACTCGCATCGATGATCAGCTTGTCGTGAATATTGTCCCAAGGGGCCGCATGGGCTAGAGTATCCGCTACCATTCCGCGCAGAAACACCAAGTCCTCAGGGATGTGGACGCGGTAGTCTATCGCATCTAGCAGAGCGTCGAGGTCCTTGACAGGATGATCCTCGTCGACCACGACCACGACCTTCTGGAACATCAGCTGCCCCGCACCGAGAAGTCCCAGTGCGGTCTTGCGCCCCTGTCTGGGGTAGCGCTGTTTGGAGGCGACGATGGCGAAGTTGTGGAACCCGGTCTCAAGTGGGAGGAATAGATTAGCCACGTCTCGGTGTTGGAATCTAAGCACCGGCAGGAAAGCATCTCCAATAGCCTCGCCAAGGTACCCATCCTCCATAGGAGGCGTGCCGACGATGGTCATCGGGACCATCGCATCCCTGCGATGGGTGATTCGAGTCACATGCATTACCGGGTAGGGTTCTGCCAGTGAGTAGTAGCCGAAGTGGTCCCCGAATGGCCCTTCCATCCGAGTCTCTCCGGGTACGGTGTAGCCTTCGATTACAATATCGCAGTCGGCTGGAACCCACAGGTCGTTGGTCTTGCACTTCACTATCGGCAACCTCCGGCCTGAGAGCAGTCCTGCGAACTCATACTCGCTCAGATTGTCCGGCAGAGGTGCGATGGCGCTGAATGCCAACTCCGGTGGCCCGCCTAGGCAGATTGCTACGGGCATCCTCCCTGTAGAGGCATCTGCATGATCAGCCCCATGCTTGTGAGCCTGCCAATGCAGACCGACTTCAGTCGGCCCGAACACCTGACTGCGATACATGCCCATGTTGTGCTCGCCGGTCGTAGGGTCCGCTGTGACAACAAGAGGCAGCGTCATGAACCTGCCACCATCTTCGGGCCAAGTCTTCGGAATCGGAAGTATGGTCACATCCGGCTCTTCCATCACGACCTGCTGACATGCACCCCTCGAAGCCTTGCGAGGTGCCATCGACATACCGTCCAGAGCCAGCCCGATTCCCTTCCATGGGGCTCGCATTATTGCACCCACATCCGGCTTCATCAGTGCTACCATCTTCTCTCCGACCTCCTTTGGCTCCGTGACCCCTAGAGCCCGGTTTGTACGGTCTCTGGTTCCGTACAGGTTCATCAGTAGCGGGAACGGGCTGATACTGCCGTCAGGCAAGCGAGGCTGCTCGAACTTAATTGCCGGTCCGCCCCGCTTGACCATTCGGTCGGCGAAGCAGCCCGCCTCAAGTTCGACGTCCACCGGATCGGGGATTCTGAGGAGCTCTCCGGATTCCTCTAGCGACGTGACGAAGTCGGACAGCCGCTTCCAACCCATGACTGTCCGGAACGCTCACAGAATGAGAATGTTCGCTCGCCATCGTAGATGGCGGAACCGACGGATTCTTTGATACCAGACCTTCCCGCAAGGCCATGGGAGATGCGGTGAACACCTGCGATGTCCTAGTCATCGGAGCCGGTCCGGGTGGTGGAAATGCCGCTTTGCAGTCAGCTAAGCAAGGTCTTTCCACTATTCTAATCGAGGACCATCCGGCCATTGGAACCCCTGTCCATTGCGGCGAGTGCATTTCCGAGATTGCATGTCAGAATCTAGGGCTAGAATTACCTGAACATGTAGTCAGCATGGAGGTGCACGGGATTCGTGTTATCTTCCCCGACGGCACTGAGAAGTGTTTGACTGAGGAGGGCTATGTTCTCGAGAAGCATCTGTTTGAGAGATGGATAGCAGATGAGGCCGTGGCAGCGGGAGCCAGCATGCACCTCAACCACAAATTATCCTCGATGGAGAGAATCGAGGAGAATGGTAAGTTCGCCGGTTGGCTGTGTGACGGTAAGGGCGAAAACTTCCCGATTCAAGCGAAGATAGTCATCGACGCTTCGGGCGTGGCTGCAATCTGCTCAAAGATAGTCAAGTTGGACGAAGACAAACCACTCAACGAGATGGGCAAGGTGGTCGCTGGGATGCAATACGAGATGCTAGAGGTACCAACCGACGGCTACCTCGACTTCTACATCTGGCCTGAGTACGCCGAGAAGGGGTATCTGTGGATGATTCCCAAGTGTGAAGGAAGGGCCAACGTCGGACTGGTTACAGAAGACAGGCCGCGCGCCAAGAAGGCCTTGGACGAGTTCATCGAGATCACCCATTTCAAGGAACTCGAACAAGTCCACCCACCTTGGAAGGAGAAGGGTACTCACGCCTTCGGAGGAACCATCCCAATCTCTGGCCCATTCGCAAATACTCATCACGACGGACTGATGCTGATAGGTGATGCCGCAGGCTTCACATCACCGCTTTTCGAAGGCGGCTCACACCTCGCTCTGAAATCGGCAGTCTATGCCGCTCAGACCGCTGCAGCAGCAATCTCTGAGGGTGACCTCAGCGCCTCCAGATTGGCCGAGTACACCAAACTCTGGAAGGATGAGTTCCCACCTTACGACAAGATTCTCAAGGGCAAGAACGCACTGTTCGACCTGACAGACGATGAGATGTCGGTGATGGCCCAGTGCTTCCCCGATGAGATGTCGGATATGGGAGTTAGTGGTAAGGCCATGGTTGCACTCAGACTTCTCTATAGAAGGCCAAGACTCTACTTCAAGCAAATAGTTCCAGCCATGCTGGCCTTCGGATACAGCCGCGCCAAGTACTACGGGTGGTGATTCGCATCCTCCCTACTTTGGGACTCTTACTGCTCGCGCTCGCCGTTGCGACCTGCCTTCATCAGGCCCTGCGACCTGAGAAGGCCGGAGACATACTGGCTAGGAATGTCTCACTAGCCGCCCAAGTTTCCCCTTTCGCATTGTTGGTAGGCTCCTTCGTCGTCGATGCCTCCAGCCTCGACCTCGTCGCCAGATATGGTGGCGCCGACCTGCCACTTTTGTATCGAGTCTCTGCTGTTTGGGGAGGTAGAGCCGGACCACTTCTGCTGTGGGCGGCTTTGCTCGGAGTCGTGACTTGGATGATGGCCGAGAAGGACAAGCCTGCGAGACTTGAAGTGCGAATCATGCACATCTTGGTTGCATCCATCCTGCTGCTGTCATGGCTGCTTGACCCATTCGCCGATGCAGGCCCGCAGCAAGGCGAACTACACCCCTTGCTACAGACGGACTTGATGGTCATCCACCCACCGATTGTCTTCGCATACTACTCTCTGTGCCTCGCAGCCGCTAGCGTGGCGATAGCCGGTGTACTCAGGCGCGACTCCTCGGAGTCGATTCACGAATCGCAATTACATTGGGCTAGGGCCGCATTTCTTGTCGGTACGATAGGCATCGGTCTGGGTGGCCTGTGGGCGTACACCGTGCTCGACTGGGGAGGATATTGGGCTTGGGACCCGGTGGAGACCGGCTCTCTTCTGCCATGGCTGGCCTTGCTGCTGGTGATTCACGTCAGGGCCCAGTCAGGCTCGAAGGCAGTCGCAGCCTCACCTGCGGTTGCAATCATCGCTGGAGCTCTGGCTTTCCATGCCACAATGGTCACTCGCGCGAACGGCGTCTGGGCATCTGTGCACGCTTTCGTCGCTGATGGCGAGGGGACATTATCCGAGGATCCCTACCTCAGGGTCCTCGAAATCGCCGATTGGAGCCCAGTCGGCATCGAAGTCACATCGTATCTAATCGTCATGGTTGCTATGTTCTGCTTCGCCATACTGCATCTGCTCAGAGAGCAGAAGGCTGCAGTATCTTCTGCCGGAGGAAAGACGATGCTAGAAGAGACCCCAGCGATGTCTAGGCTGCTGATTCTGCTATTCCTGATCATCGCGCTTTGGATTGGTTCGAGCGCGATCCTATCTGTTGGATTGGCTCTGATGCTGCTCATTGTCAATGGCGACTCCCAGCGACCTGCGATGCATTGGATTACTCTGGGAGTCGTGATGATGCTGTTCTCCAGTTGGCTGTGGATCTCTGATATCCAACAGTCGGTGGTCGGCATGCTCCCATTCTTGGCGCCTTGGTTATTGTCTCCAGAGAACGAGGGAGAGTTTGAGTCCCTGCGACTACCGTTCTCAGACTCCTCGGCAAGGACTCGAGCAGCACGAATGGTCCCTTGGTACGGAGGAACAGCCTTCCTGCTTCTCACCTGGCTGCTCCTGACAGTAGAGATTGACGGACCAAGCCTCAAGGCGCATGAGTTCTATGGTGCGCCTCTGCTCGGCCTGCTCGCACTCGGTCTGGCGTTGTATGGCTGGGGTCGCTCGCTACCTGCAGACAAGACGTCTGCAGTAATGGGAATAGCACTGGTCGCCTCAATCGTCCTCGCGATATTCAGCGAAAGACTCCCGTTTCCCGGCGACCCAGAACTTGTGGTGACCAGTGGCATCACCAGAGGAGCTGTAGGGGCGTTCGTTCTGACTTGGCTTCTCATCTCGCTGCCCACCACGGCCAAGCAGGCTTGGCTCACTGCGAGAAGGGTCGTTCCGCATCTGCGAACCGGCGGCATGGGCGGCAGCAACGCAGCCCGAGCAAGACTACTCGGCTCGCACCTCGCTCATCTCGGGATTCTGCTGCTTCTGGTCGGCCACATTCTGACTACTACCATGCTCGATCGCTCCGACCCCTCCCATCTTGTCACGCTCCAAAGGGACGAGGCGGTGGAGTACGAGGGCTATGAGATGGTGTTCGTCGGCACCGAGATGCTCGCCTCGGAGCACGAGGACTACGATTTCACAGTAGGAGATGGCTTCGTCGGAGTCTCGATAGAGGTCTGGCAGGACGGTGAGCTCATCGACACCATGAGACCGGGAATGCTCAGGTTCGATTCCCCTAGTGGAGCAGTCAACGCCCGTTCTGAGGTCGATAGGATGAGCAGGCTTTCCGGTGACACCATCTTCATACTCGATCTGGCTCAGTCTAACGACCTGCTCAGCTCGATGATTCTAGGCGGTCTAGACGATGTCGAGACCATCAGGGTGACCATCTATGATTTGCAGGGCAGCCATCTGGTCTGGCTGGGCTGGATTCTCATCATGTTGGGTGGAATAGCAGCACTATCCAGTGGCCGTGAAGGGGCGAGTGAAGAGGAGTAGGCCATGTCAATCCACCCTTCGGGTGGACCGAGCGTATCAAAAAGGGGCGATAGGTCGGCGGGTCGCCTCAGGAGGCTATTCTATGGACAATGGCACGATAGTCCACATCGATTACGATTTATTCAACGCAGACAATGACAAGCTCATCGAGACTACCCGCGAGGAGGTCGCCAAGGAGCATGACGCCCACGATGAGAACCGCACATACTCTCCGATGATCACCGTAGTCGGAGATGGCAGACTGATTGCCGGCTTCGAATCCCATCTCAATGAGGCCGATGCTGAGACCGACTACAGCATCGACATCGAACCCTCAGATGCCTATGGCGAGCGTGATGCAAGCCTAGTCGAGACCATCGCTCAGAACGTACTGATGCGCAGCGTTCGCGACCCCGAGATGCTCGGTATCGGCTCGCCCGTGGAGATTGGCGGGCGCCAAGGCGTTCTGCAGTTCCTTAGCGCAGGCCGTGCTAGAATAGACTACAATCATCCTCTAGCTGGTGTCACCCTGCGCTACAATTACCGCATCACAAAGGTCGTCGAGGACCGAAATGAGAAGGTCGAGACTCTGCTCAGCATGAACACGGGCCGCGACGACTTCGAGGTCGAGTTTGAAGGCGACGACCTGACCATAACCACCCCCGAGGCAGTTGCTTACGATCAGAACTGGACCTTCACCAAGTTCAGTCTAGTTCGCACCCTCAGGGATCATCTGGGAGTGGGCATAGTGGTGTTCAGGGAAGTCCACGAACCTCGTGTGGCAGCAGATGAGGAAGAGTAGT
>CAXEUQ010000016.1:0-11172 GCA_963999425.1 uncultured Candidatus Poseidoniales archaeon
CTGAGAGCCGAAGATATGGCCGAATGCTGATCTCGGCATCTGACCGTCCGGCACCTCCACGAGAGTTGCATCATCGCTACCTATGACAAGGTCTGACAACTCACCTCCCGAAGAAACCGCAATCACCGAGCCACCGGATTCCAGAGCCTCTGTGGCACCATCAAGAGTTTCCTCAGTGTTTCCCGAGTAAGACGTTGCAAGTACCAACCATTCGGGACCCCACCAACTAGGAAGACCGTAGTCACTCCAGACTACGAATGGCATCCCTCCCTCAGAGTCTGCAAGAGACTTGAGGAACCTGCCTCCGGCACCTGAACCTCCCATCCCGAGACAGATTACTCCGCTCCAGTCAGTATCGGAACTCAATCCGGTCTCTCGGTTTATCGCCGCCTCGAAATCGTCAACGAATGAACGGGTCAGACCCGCCATATCGCCCGAGTCATGCTGCGAGAGCATCTCTGCCATATCGGTATCACTCATTGAGACCTCCTCCCAGCAGGTAGAGCCACCCATGCACCGTCTATGAAGCCGATGCGTATGCGACTGGTCTCGCCATCGTCATCGTAGGGTAAGGCAACAGTCACCATTCTGTAATCAGTGGGGTCCATGACCTCGACTGCTGAGCTATCTCGATTCATTACCTCGACAATGTGCTGATCTGTACTGGGACAGACCACGATGGACTTCTCCATATCCCTCCATGTCGCACCGGATCTCTCAAATCTGTCAAGTCGGCGCAGACTGGGGCCATCACTCTGCCAGCCGTCAATCATCCACAACTGCTTCCTGAAGCGTACGATATCGTCTAACTCGTATGCAGGCTTGCGATAACTCAGAGTGAGTCTAGTCACATCGATGCCGTCATTCGAGCCAACGACTGTTGAAGTCTCCTTGATTGTGCCTCCGAATGACCTCACTAGCCTGCGCCCCCAGTTCTTCGCCATTGCCTTGGAGCCTAATTGTAAGTCCCAGCCTCCTGTCACCGGGCCCTCCTTGGTTACGAAGAACATCGAATCTGGTTCAATGTTCGCGAGCATCTCGTCCAGTGTCCCTCTGAGTTGCTTCAGCTCGACATCGTCCAACCTTCTCCCGGCCGACCTGAGTTGCACTGTGGCCTCGAAGTATGACCCGGCCTTTCGCGTGCAGGGAGTACATACCGCGTTGCTAGTCTGAAGTAGTGATTCATGTCTGTCATCGAACTGATAGCCCTCTATCGTTCCTGACACCTCGACATGCAGTCTACATGTCCTATCGTCGATTACTTCGACTGAGGAAGAAACCTCGACGTTCTGTGCACGCTCCTCTGCCACGAGGTTTTCCCGGATTCTCAAATCCGCGATGTCATCGGGCTCCATCGGAGACCATCTGCCGCGCACCTCGTAAGAGTCACACTTGGCGCAGCGGGACTGCTGAATCCTCTCCGGCAGCCTCGAGAGTTCGGTGCGCTGCCTGAGACAGGCTTCGCACATCCTCTCTGAAGTCAGCGGAGGCGGGGCTCCGCAAGCGATGCAGAATGCTCCCTCAGACATGGTCCTCGCCGAACTGCGCCTCGCCGCCCCGTTTCAAGGGTTCCCGTAGGGAAAAACTCGTTCTCACTCGCTTTCTTCGATAGATACAGCATCTTCGACCGCCGTCAGGCGGGCGTCGACATATGCCAACCTAGTAACCAGACGATAGACGTAGACACCGATTAGACCAATCATTGCAGCATATGCCAATCCGAGTTCAGTCACTCCGCTCAATGTACCGCCCCCTCGTCGAGTTGGCGCTGTAGGTGACTCAGTCTTGATTCCATCCTATGCAAGGTGTCACTGAGAATTGCAAGACCTGCGAATAACAGTAGGAAAGAAGCGAAACCGAGCATCAGTACTGACAGAATCTCCGGGGCCAGACCCGACTCCTCACTCTCGATGATGACGATTCCCGGATGGCGCTCCTGATACCAAGTCGTGGCAAGGGCTGTGATTGGGACAAGTGCGAATCCAAAGAGTCCGACTGCTGCGATGGTGTCTCTGTTTGTTTGCCCGTCTGACTGAGAATTCCTAGCTAGGACGAGAAACAGAGAGACTGTAGTAAGTAGCCCATATGTGTTCAGTCTCAAGTCTCCCCAGTCCCAAGGCACTCCCCACTCTGCCGAACCCCAGATTGGGCCCGAGATTACTACCCCTAGTCCGAACAGTAGAGCGAGATCAGAACCGGTGCAGATCATCCTCCATCCTAATTCAGAACGGCGGGTATACCAAGCAACTGAGCCGATGAACAGCACACAGTAGGCGAGGAAGGATGACCACGCGAATGGGACATGCCAGTACAGTATCCTGTATGCCTCCGGCGAGTTCCATGCCTCGGGGTCGACTGTCGGAGCCCACATGAAGCCGAGAAGAAGAGTCAGACCTGCTCCTGTCAGGCCCAAGGCAGTCAGTATCGCGCCCGCACCTCTGACCTGTGTCATGGGGCTGCGAGAATGCTGCTGGTCATCAATGCTAGTTCTCAGGCATCAGGCAGAAAAACGGCTACTGCCCAGACTGCAGCAGAGATTAGGCTTGCAATTAGGCAGGAGATTAGAGGATCGCCGAAGCTCAGACCAAATGACATGCCATTCGTCATCATCAGTGAAAGAGCGTCGGTCAGTTGCAAGAAGGGCCAGACCAGCACGAGAAGCAGAAGTGATGCGGCAGCAGCTGAGGCTCGACGCAGGTCAGCCACTAGGAGGTGCAGGGCTGTGGCTGCGGCAGCGATATCGATGACAATCAGTGCTGGCAGCCATAGCCAACGAGTGACCTCGGAATGATTCGATAGGTCTGAGGGGTCTACCAGAATCGCCCATGCGAGGTAAGTTAGAGGCAGTGGGAGGATGATTGATGCACCTACCAAGGAGTAGGTCTGTCTCGCGCTGGGTCCAATCATCGCTCCCCACCAAGCGCCGCAACTCTCCTCTGCGAGGCGCCTGATTAAGGCGGGCGAGACTACTGCGGTGATGAAGGCCGGGGCCAGAATCAGAGCGGCAAGAAGATCATTGCCTGCGTGAGTCATGTCAACCTCTCCTACGAGCGCGTACGAGAGCAACAGTGCGACCAATGCAGGTGCTGCCCTCCCGATTGTGTCCAGCGGATTCCGAGTCTCCATTCTGATGGCCCAGCGAACCAGCGCCCAGTGCGTGCTCTGTTCTTCTGCAGGCAGTGGTTCGGGCAGATTTGAAGGAGAGCCTTCTGACTTTCCAGCAGTTTCTATCAGAGTGCCACTTCCAACTTCCATCACTCGATTACAGCAGTCGATTACTCCCTGATCGTGAGTAGCGACCATTACGGCATGACCGTTTATTGCGAGTCCTCTCAACCAACTGATGAGGAGTTCTTTACCGGATTTGTCCAAGCCCTCGGACGGCTCGTCCAGCAGGACGACTCTGGGTTCGCCTGACAAAGCGGCGGGGGCTAGGCCGCATAGTACGGCGAGTCGGCGGCGCTGCCCGCCTGAGAGTTGTGCTACCCTGTCGGCCCTTCGGTGTTCAAGACCCCATTGTCGAAGTACATCCGAGACCGTAGGCTCGCTGATGCTCCTACCTGCCACGTTGAGGGCGACTTCGAGCCTCTCCCCGACGGTCTCCTCGCCGCAGATTCCGTCTCTCTGGAGGGTCAGCCCAGTTGGAGGGGGCTGATTCCTGCGTCCCTCATAATCCCTCAGTATCTTCATCGCTCCCGATTCACTCAGTCGACTCACGATTCCCTGAGAAAGTGGCAGTATCCCTGCGCAAGCCTCCAGCATGGTGGTCTTCCCCGAGCCGTTCTCTCCTGTCAGAGCAACAATCTCGCCGGACTTGAGATCGAAATCGACTCCTCTGAGGACTTCTCGCCCGCCCCTGTCTACTGAGATGCCTGATGTCTGTAGCATCGGGCCAACTGCCATGGAAGGGGGAGTAAGGTGCATCGTTTGAGTGATTCCATGCTACGAAGCGGCTATTCGGACAGACCTCGGCGCAGAGTCAGGGAGGCTTGAGCGGATGGATTCAATCGACATCGTATTGCTGGCTGCTATGACATCTGCGGCGATTGTCCCGTTCGTCTGGGCCGTACGCTCCCGAACCAGCGTGGCACTGGCTACTGTGCTGTCTTTGCTCCTGGTCTCCTTCGTTCAATTCGCTGAGTCCTCGATTGGTGGCTTCGCCATGAGTCAATCATGGGTCATCGACTCTCTAGGAATTAAACCTAGCATAATGACCAGTCCTGCCGAGTCATACCGCGTAATCACAGCAGCTTGGCTGCACGCCGACTGGATTCACGTACTGGGGAACATCATCGTAGTTGCCTTGGTAGGAGTTCCTCTGGAGCAGCGCCTTGGTGCCCGCAGGTGGGTCGCAGTATACTGCTTGGGATTCATGGGCGGAAACATCGCGTGGATACTCACGCACCCCGATTCGTCGACCCCTGCGATAGGGGCCAGTGGCGCCGCTTTCGGCCTGTTGGGGGCCTACATGGCATGCTGGCCGGACGACAAGATTGAGTTTCCTCTGCTCTTCCTAATCAGAGCATGGCCTGTGTGGTTAATCGTCTTCGTCAGGCTAGGTCTTGAGGTCTGGCAGATTTACGATTTGCAGACAGCGACTGCTGGACAGTCAAATGTGGCCCACATGGCACACGTCGGTGGTTTCTTCCTAGCATATCTGCTTGCTAGGCCCTTGGCCAGAGGGGCGCCTAGTTCGCTTGACGATACTGTTCCAATATCTGGGGCTGAGCAATCTTCTGCTATGAGAGAGCGTGCCAAGGACCGAATGGGAAGTTTGGACGAGGACCCTTGGTCGCAGTCAGGGACGCCCCTGCACGGCTTGGCTGCGAGTATACTCAGTCGACTCAGAGAGGAAGGCGATGAGTTGGAGACTAGAAGAGCATGGTTAGAGGAGCTGTCCGAGAACGCAATCTGCCCGATATGCGACGGCGAGATAGTAGCTGATATGGATGGTGAGATTTGTCGTCTAAGATGCACTCTGTCCGGCTCCCATCTCAACTGGCCTTAATCGCAATTACAGCATACCGGTACAGGTTGGGATTATACAGCACCTGAGTTTGGCTCTCTGTGAGAGCCATGCTGAGAAGCACTAGGTCGAGACTCCCTGTCTTGATTGCGCTTCTGGTATTCGTGATGGATGTATCAGTCGCTGCTGGCGCCCTAGTACCGCCTCCTGAACCCGCCGAGGAAGAATTCGAAAGGCAGTTTCAGGACGAGAATTTTCCGCCTCCTCTGATGTGCGGAGATGACGTCTGTCCGGCTAAGGATAGGTCTCCCGGGTTCCCGCCGGCCGGTGCTGGTTGGCCTGTCGAGGAGCCGGGCTGGTGGTTCGGCTACTGGTATGACCTCGACTCAGATGGTATGGACGATCGGCTACAGAGGATTATCGCCGGCCAAAGGACCTCTGTCTCTACTACCTCAATTACCGGAGCCGATGGGCTTCCCACAGTTGCTATTGTCGTTGATTACTCCTGGCACCCTGGGCCCGATGACATTAGTGCGATCAAGCAGGTGCTGTACAATCACGGCTGGCAGGACGAGGGTTCGTGGTTCGACCCACTTAGGATTCTCGATTCCATAGTCATCGACCACGTTCCAGTCAGTTCCCTGATTGACATCTGGTCCCTAGATGGGGTCGTTATGATTGAGGAGCAGAACGTCATAGTTCCACTGCTTGACAAGGCTACCCGTGGGTCAAAGGTCAGAGATTCAGAGGTATATGACGAGACCATGCGTGACTTCGGTTACGATGGCTCGGGTGTGGTCATAGCCATCCTAGACACAGGTGTCGATAACGAGCATTTCTCCCTCGACGACTTCTCGGACTCAAATAACGACAACGAGAAGGATCCTGACGAGTTAGCTGACCCCAAGTGGGTTGCAGGATGCGATGCTACTTCTTGGAGTTCACAAGACTGTGATGATGGTAGCAATGACCCAGACGACGGTGATGGTCATGGCACACACGTTGCCGGAATTGCTCTGGGGACTGGTGACTCTCGCCGCATCAATCAGGGATATGCACCGGGGGCTTATCTCGTTGATGTCAAGGTGATGACTGATGCAGGTGCGACCAACGCGGCTGCTACACTAAGGGGTATCCAGTGGGTCGTCGACAATGTCGATACCGATTGGGGTAACAATGAATCTAGCGAGGGAATCCAAGTGATGTCGATGTCATTCGGATCAGGTTCTGATCCACAGGGAGATGACCCCGGAGACAACGGCACCAATGCGGACGCCAGAGCCGTTGATGCCGCAGCCGATGCAGGTATTGTTCCCGTGGCCGCTATAGGCAACGACGGGAGGCGCAGAGTTACTTCCGTGGGTGCTTCTGATAGCGCCATCACGGTCGGTGCCGTTGACGATGAGAATACTATCCAGAGGAGTGATGATCTGATAGCTTCCTATTCTAACTCCGGCCCTAGGGAAGATGATGGCGATGACAATGAGTGGGAAGAACTCAAGCCGACTGTTGTTGCACCAGGATCAAACATAATGTCGGCGCAGCACGCCGCCTCAACCAGTTCCATTCCCGGGGCTCCCAAGCCCCTTGCCGAGGACAGTTATACCCAAATGACTGGTACTAGCATGTCATGCCCTGCAGTGGCAGGATTTGTCGCAGTGATGATACAGATTGACGATGGGTTAGACCCTCAAGAAATCAAGGACCTACTACAGAACAACTCTGAGACTAGAGGTCAGGCCTCCCTTCCCGGCATCAGTGATAGATGGAATGAGGACTACGGCTTCGGAATCATCGATGGGAACATGATTCTGAATGCCATGCTCGGAGGTGAGGTTGACCCACCGGATCCGGGCAACGGCACGGAACCCCCTCCAACAGGCTCGGGAGAATGGGTGGTGATGGAGAGTCCTGAAGAGGATGCTTGGCTGGTAGAGGGGGAGACCTACAGTGCCAGAGGACACATCGACGAAGATAAGGATACCAACGGTAGTATCGAGGAAGTATCAGTCAGGGTTTCTTACTCGCACAGACCTGAGGGCGAGCCTAAACAGGAAGTCGTCCTCGTCGACTGGCACGTCGCTCAAGGAACATCCAATTGGACGACTCCATTCACGCTGCCCGAGTTCACAGAGGATGAGATTGAGGTCATTGAGATCATCATAGAGGCTCAAGCCAAAAACGAGTTCGGGCAGTGGAGCGAAGTGGCCGAGCAGAAGCACGAGGTCGGGCTTGTAGCCGTGACCATGGGTGGGCCCAGTGGGCAGACGGCAGTTTCAGGAAATGTGAACGTGTTCGGCACATGGGAGTCGGTGAATGGTGGCTCTGTTCAATGGAGAATAGGTACTGAGTCATGGGAAACTGCTCAGACCTTTGGTGGCAGCGGCAGTTCTGATGGAGACTGGTCTGTAACATGGAACACCGAGGATTTCGATGATGGATTCTATCGTATCTCAGTCAGGATGATTAGTGGCGATGGGATATACTCGGATGAGGTCAAGCGAGTCGTAGAAGTCGACAACGACCCTCCTGCTCCAAATCTAGTGTTCCGGACAGGGCTTTCAGTCGAGGAATATGGTACTCCAATCAGTGAGACGTACGTCAACACCTTCCTAGAAGTCAGAACTGAGATTCGTAACGACGGTGACATGGCTGCGTCCAACTTGGCAATCTCACTGTATGAAGATGGTTCTCGCAAGGACGAGATGGTCCTGCCTAGCATCGACAGTGGCGATATAGTCGAGGTGGTGCTGTACTGGAATCCTACCACTATCGGCGATAAGGCCCTGATGGTCTCTCTTGACCCGTCCAACGAAATTGAAGAATTGGATGAGACCGACAACGATCAATCAGTCACTTTCCCCGTGATTCAACGCCCACAGGGTATTGATCTCGCATTCAGAGATGGGGCCGTCAGAACTGAGCCCCCTATACCTCGGCCCGACGAGCAGTTCCTGATAACGGCTAGAGTGGACAATCTAGGATCCACGGATGCGGATAGCGTTGAGGCGTCGCTCGAGGTTCACAATGGAATTGGCTGGGAGCTCGTATCCTCAACTGCCATACCACTGGTAATGGGTCAAGGCGCGTCTCAAATCTCCTTCGCTCATCGAGTCAATGATTCTGGGCCTGTCAGAATTCGAGTGACGGTGGCTGGCTCTGGCTTGGCTGACCTCGATTGGAATAACAATCAAGTCGAATCGACAATACTTGTTGACGAATCGACTCTGGCTGGCTCACGCGCAATCGGATTCGGGACTGGCGAGGTTCCTGTGAGAGTCATAGATTTAGAAGACGAGGGATTGGTTATTGCGGAGAAGGAGGGAGTCCTCTCCTTATATCGTCTCAATTCCAACAGGATGCTGACCTCATGCACCAATGTGCTGGATGAGATGTGGGCCGGCGACCTAGTGTTCGCAGCCACAGAAGACGGATGGGCCCACATAGTTTGGACGAGGAGATTCATTGACTCCTCAGGATACTTCAGACAGACTCTGAGCTACTCCACTATCGATGCGACTTGCGAAATGACTCCGATTCAAGACCTGATGCAGCCCATATTACTGTCTGACGGTAAGTATTGGGGAATAGACATGGATGTAGATGGTTCCGAGATACTGGTTTCCGGATATCATCGGGAGATGATGACGGGAGGATCTTTCGGCGACCAAACAAGTGTATTCATTCTTTATGCAGATGCTCCGACAAAGTCCTCGGACTGGTCTCTGACTCCTAATGTAGTCGATGAGATCGATCTTATTCCCGGCGAGACCAGTGCTCTGGAGGTCGAATTCGGAGACGATGAAGGTGCCCATCTGCTGTACAAATCGACTAGGAGCGACTCAACTGGAATAGAGAGGCACGGATTGTGGTACGCTCACGGTCTCATCGAGCAGTCGTCATGGACATTCAGGAAGTCTGTGGCTGACGAAGTATCTCTAGCCAAGATGAAGGTGTATGTGATTGATGGTGAGGAGAGAATCGTCTCCACATGGAAGCAGGGCGAGGGCATGGATGCCGAGATGGTAGCCATTATTGCCGACTCTTCATTCAATGCAGTAGACAACCTGAGCGCGACTTACCCTGCTAGAGGAATGGCAGCAATGGAGTTGGTCGAGACTGAAAGAGGTGTCCAGATCCTGTTCGATATCGTCGGCTCGACAGGCCCACAGTTGCATTATGGAATCATCAATCCGGAGGATGGTTGGCTAGGTATCTCTGATAGGCTAGGCATCGGTAATCTGTATCTAGTTGGCCGCTCTCCCTCAAGCAGTGAGACTCTTTTCATCCACACCTCTGCAAGTGGCTGGCAGATTAGAGCCGTGATTGACGATTATGGGCCCAGTGGGACCGGAGATTCGATTCTTGATAGATTGCGACACCAATTGGGATTAGACGAGCAGAACTTCAACATCCTGCTCGGCGGTTTCGCGATTACCGTACTCCTTCTGTGCACAGTCATCCTAGTCAGCCTCTCCGCGAGAGGTCTGAGATGGGTCCGCAGACGCAGAGGGGTGGCACCCGGTATGGTCATGCTAGAGGATGATGTGGTCGATGTAGTTGATGAGGACGACATCAAGGTAGTGGCTGAGGTCCAACACGTTGAGAGTGAGGAGGTAGAGTTGGTAGAGGAAATTGTTGTCCCTGCTGCTGAGCCTGAATTGCCTGCTCCTGTTGTGCAGACTCCTGAGTTGGGCGGCGGGGTTCCAGAGGGTGTTCCTGCCCCTCTCCCATTGAACATGCCAGTCATCTGTCCGAGTTGCTCAAGCAGATTTGAAATCGCATTTGGCAATTCCTCGGCCATGTGTCCGGTTTGCGATGAGCGTATAGTCCTCTGAGGGATCTGTATGGTGGACATACTGCTCGCTTCTGCCTCAGAGCGAAGAAGAGAGATTCTCAACGATCTAATAGATGAGTCAGTCAAGTTGCATTATAGAACTCTGGCTTCGGAGGAAATCGTCCCCTCAAGCGGAACACAAGTAGGTGGTCAAGTCGAGATGATGTGCGCTGCCAAAGCGGAGTCTGCAGCCGAGGAGATCGCAATCAGCGGCGAGAGGCCCGATTTGGTAATCGTCTCCGACACGCTAGTCGAGGATCCGAATGATCCGTTCATTGCCCTAGGTAAACCCGTTGACAAACTATCTGCCGCCAGCATGCTGCTCGGACTCTCTGGGGCTAGGCACCGGGTTTGGTCATCTACAGCCCTGTTATACCCTCCCGAGGTGAAGATGCAAGGTGCCGAGGTCCTGCACGGAGGATGGACTGCTGACATCTGGACTGATTCTGCCCTAGTGGAGTTCGGTGAACTGACACACGAAGCCTTGGCACAACTTGTGGAGACCGAGTCTTGGAGGGGCAAAGCCGGTGCCTATGATCTAGCAGGGCCAGCCGGTGAACATGCGACTCTGGTCGAGGGTGAGAAAGTCACTGTGCTAGGCTTCGCGAGCGAATCTATGGCTGCTCTTGCCTCTCTCATCAGCTAGACGAAAGTAACCCCTCCATGCTTTAGCACGAACTCGCGCTGTAGATCATCGAACCACTCCAGCATGCCGGAGTTGAATCTGACTTCGACCACCTCCGGATCCATCAAGAGGTCGTCCTGGATTCCCTTCAAGGTCCCAGGTGCAGCTCCGCACGAAACGCACGCTCCATCGAGGTCAATAATCAGCGAGAGGCGTTCTCCTACTGTCGTGCTCTCGATACTGCTATCATGCACAACAAGCCCCCCGCCGTGTCCGTCCAATGCTGCTCTGACTGGACCGAGTCTAGCCATCAGAGCAGGGACTAAATCAGGGCTCTCTGACTTGCTGAGGCTGACTAGCGATAGTGCTTCCAATCGGGCTATCTCGTCCGGGTCATGCGACTCCTGAATCCTCCTCTCGGACTCCCTTCTGACCGCCTCCTCAATCTGGGCCCTGTAGGCTTCCTCAAGCAAATCCGAAGCCGGCTCTCGAGTATCTCGTAAATCGCCCACAGACAGGACGAGGCGGTGATGTGATTTTAGGGTGACCAAAAACACAAGCAGACATTCAAAAGGGTTCGATTCCGGGAACAGTTCATGACGGCCGTGTCCAATCAGCCAGATTCCTTGATGGAAATCGTAGACTTGCACGTCGGAATTGAGGGGACGAGTATACTCAAAGGCATAGATCTGAGTATTCAATCAGGTGAGGTTCATGCAATTATGGGAAGGAATGGAAGTGGCA
>CAXEUQ010000017.1:0-11135 GCA_963999425.1 uncultured Candidatus Poseidoniales archaeon
GGGGGAGCATGGGTACACCAGGTCGCGGACACGAGGGACCACGCGACCATAGAAACCGTCCTGGAACATGCGGGCCTCCCCTGGGCCAATTGCGGATGGGGTGGGTAGCAGCCGGTTCCCAGCGCACTTCGTAGACTTGGTTATTCGGACAGTGAATGCAAGGCGATAGAGGAGTACATCATCGGTACGGGGCGACTTGCAGGATCCCCGCATATCACTCTGGATCGTCTTATGGAATATGGTTTCAGCAAGGCAGACTTGGAGACGGTTGAAGGAAGTCTGGCAGACGTATTCGACTTGCGGTCAGCCTTCGCCCCTTCCCTTCTAGGCAAGGAGGTGTGCACGGAAAATCTAGGAATGAGTGAGGCGCAGTTCGAGGACCCATTCTTCGATACTCTCGCATTCCTAGGATTCTCGAATGACGAAATCACCGCGGCTCAAGACCACATATTCGGCAACCTGACCATCGAGGGAGCGCCTGGACTCAAGGAAGAGCACCTAGCGGTGTTCGACTGTGCTACGCCCTGTGGAGCAAAGGGCACCCGTTCAATCGCGTGGCCAGCACACGTGAAGATGATGGCTGCTGCTCAACCGTTCATCTCCGGTGCCATTTCCAAGACCATTAACATGCCATCCAACTCGACAGTGGACGATGTACGTGAGGCATACAACCTCAGCCACACCACGATGAACAAGGCCTGTGCAGTCTATCGCGACTGCTCCAAACTTTCACAGCCACTGATGAACCAGTTGGTCGATGCGAGTGAACTTGAGGACGAAGGGTCAGTGGAAGAGAAGGTCATGCAGAAGATGGTACAGGAGGTTGTTGAGGTCATGCCTGTGCCCGAGCCGGTTGCCGAGCCGGTGGCTCAGTCCTTCGTCGACTTCATCGCCACTAGGAGGCCCCTGCCCGATAAGAAGAGGGCCACTTCCACAAAGGCGAGAATCGGTGGGCACAGTGTGAGGCTCATCACCGGCGAGTACCCAGATGGAAGACTCGGAGAGATCATCCTAGTGACTTCCAAGGAAGGGGCTGCTTGGAGAGCTATGCTCAACCAGTTCGCAATCGCGGTATCGATTGCCTTGCAACATGGCGTTCCTCTAGACGCTTTCATCAAGGTCTTCACCTTCCAGAAGTTCGAGCCCAGTGGTATGGTCGAAGGTGGAAGTGGAAGGGTCAGGATGGCCTCTAGCCTAGTTGACTGGATCTTCAGAGAACTGGCTATCGAGTACGCCGGGAGAGATGACTTAGCTCACGTAGCAGTGGAGGATTTCAATCAGTTCTCGATCAGCAAGCCCGAGATTACCGATGTCGGAGTGATGAGGACAGAAGGTGAGAAGAGGGAAGTTCAGATGACTCTAGATGCAGCCGTCGCTCCTCTCCAAGAGAGAGACGAGGAGGCGCGCGCAATCCAGGCAGCCCGTGAGAGAGGATTCACCGGGGACATCTGCGATGACTGCGGCAGTAGCCAAATGGTTCGCAACGGCACCTGCCTGAAGTGCAACGACTGTGGTTCAACCACCGGATGTTCTTGAGTGATGGTCACTCAGATCTCGAGTTCTATGTTGAGGTTCTGAATCAGTTCCTTGTAGCGATTCCTGATTGTAACCTCAGTCACTCCGGCAACCTCAGCGACTTCGCGCTGGGTCCTGCGCTTGCCGCACAGAACACTGGCGATGTAGATAATCGAGGCTGCGATTCCGGTTGGTCCGCGACCGCTCGTGAGTTCCTTCTCCTGAGCGGCGGCAATCAGCTCGTATGCTTTCGACTGAACTTCAGCGTCCAAGTGTAGGCCCGAGCAGAATCTGGGTATGTAGTCCTCCGGCTTGGTTGGAGGGATCTTCATCTTGAGTTCGCGAACCATGAATCGGTAGGTTCGGCCGATTTCCTTGCGACCGGTCCTGCTAGCCTCTCCAATCTCATCGAGAGTGCGTGGATTGTTGCACTGCCTGCAGGCAGCATAGAGGCTTGCTGCAGCTACGCCTTCAATCGAGCGGCCGCGAATTAGTCTGGCTTCGACTGCCTTCTTGTAGTTCACAGCAGCCGACTCGCGAATCGACTTCGGTAGGTCAAGGCGGCTGGCCATGCGGTCAAGTTCAGCAAGTGCCATTGCGAGGTTTCTCTCGGTGGCGTTGCTGACTCGAGAGCGCTTCTGCCACTTTCTCATTCTGTAGAATTGGCTTCGGTAGCGACTTGAGATGGCCTTTCCTGAGTAGTCCTTGTTCTGCCAGTCGATATCGGTTGACAGACCCTTGTCGTGCAGCATGACAGTCATCGGTGCACCAGTACGCGCGCGCTGGTCGCCCTGCTCTGGGCTGAACACACGCCATTCTGCACCCTGATCGATTACGTTGTCTTCTAGAACTAGGCCGCAATCCTCGCAGACGACTTCTCCACGAGTCTCATCCCTGTTCAGGTTCCTGCTTCCGCATTCATTGCACTTCACTGTGTCTTCAACCAAATAGCCATCATCATTTGCCATTCCATCACCCTACCTTCGCTAGCAAAGGTAATAAATCCCGAAAGACCATGTTATTTAAGCGTGACAGTATAAACAAAAGTGGTTAAATCGATGTACTGAGAGCCATTTGGCTCTGTATTGGACATTGAGAATGATGAAATAGAGCCCTGTGTTGACAGAGGTTGAGGACGGTGAGTGTTAGTGTCGGAGAGTTGGCCGCCCAAGCGGGTTAGTCTTACACCAGGTAAGAGGGTACTCTTCCTGACCAAGGACCTGGGACTCATTCGAAAGCAGCTCTATGAGGGCCTCGATTTGAGAATGGAGGACCTCGAAGTAGACGATCTTCTAGATGACATAAACACCGATGTGATGACTCCTGCTTGGGTATGTTTCGACCACGACCCTGCTATATTAGCAGAGAATGCCTACGCAGGACTTCTCCATGAAGGTCGTCGTGTCTTTGAGCAACGAGCATTGATGGATGGTGAGTTCGAAGTCATAGTGAGCGGTCATCGTAAGGGAACGGGAAGTAGTAGAGAGACCGCCGCGCAATGTGAGAGATGGTCTGGAATTCGTATTGTGATTGCTGCTTCCTTTGCTCCTATTCACGAGCGTAACAACATCAACCTCGGTCAGTTGATGGGAGATCATGCGATGCTCAAGCGTCTACAGAACGGGGAGAGTATCGAACTAGCCGAATTCACAGGAAACTACGATTCGGTTACCCGACTGATTATCGAGAACGGGGGAATCTTTCCCTTTGCTAAGAGATTGAAGTCTGGAGAAGTGGAGTTGCCTGCAGTAAGCACCGAGCAAATCCCTATGACGATGGCTGAGAAGATGATTTCCAACAAGTTGCTCGGGCAAAATGGAATGCGTGGTTATGTCAAACCGGGAGATGCGGTATTGGCGCAGGTCGATGGGGGATATTCTCACGAATTTACCACCGCTCAGGTACACAACTTCCTAGCTGCAGAGTACGGCGAGGATTACTCGTTGCCAAACCCTCCAAAGTTCGCGGTGTTCGAGGATCACCTATTGTATGCGACGGGAGTCGCAAGGTTTGCTCGGTTTGGGGACAAGATCCAGACATTGCGTGACTTACAGGTCTCATTCCAGCAGCACACCGGTGTGAGGGACTACTCAGCGGTTAACGGTGTTAGTCCGGGCATCTGTCACCAAGTCGCGCGTGAGGAATTCATCGATGTTGGTGACTTTATCCAAGCAACCGACAGTCACACCTGCATGGGTGGCGCAAGCAATGCTCTGACCTACGGAGTAGGCTCAACTGAATACGCCAATTTAGTTCACAACCAATTCGCATTCGTCAAGGTTCCAGAGAGTATTCGCTTCGAATTGGTAGGGAGTCTGGACCCCGGTTGTACGGCCAAAGATGTGATTCTGCACATCCTCTGGAAATACGCATCTCAGTCTGACACCCTAGACCGTTCAATGGAATTCGGAGGACCTGGTTTGGCTTCCATATCCATGGATGAACGGGCGACTCTCTGCAACATGGCCACAGAGTGCTCTGCAAAGACTGGAATCTGTGAGCCTGATGATTTGACCGTCGAGTGGTTATTGGAAAGGCGAGATGATTTGACAGAAGATGAGGTTCGCTCTGCTTTCGTTCTTCCAGATGAGAACGCAATCTATCACGGAGGCGTTCATACGATTGATCTGTCTGCGATTCGTCCAATGGTAGCACACCCCGGAAATCCTGATGAAGGAATCCCATCCGATCCGACAAATGGAGCATACATCGAGGATCTAGGAGAAGTCAAGATCGACATCGCATATGCTGGCTCTTGCACCGCCGGCAAGGATGATGACTTCGCATACTACGCAATGGTAACTCAGGCTGCTTTGGATGCTGGATTGACAGTAGCAGATGATGTCGATTGTTACATCCAGTTTGGATCTAAGGCAGTCAAGGATTTGTCAGCACGTAATGGATGGAGTGAGTTGTTTGAACGTGCTGGTGTCAAACTCATCGACCCGGGTTGTGGTGCTTGTATTGGTGCTGGACCGGGTGTTTCTGAGCTAGAGGACCAAGTCACAGTATCTGCAATTAATCGCAATTTCCAGGGGCGTTCAGGACCGGGCAGACTGTATCTCGCAAGTCCACTGACAGTCATGGCCAGTGCTTTCACAGGCAAGATTACCGCTTGGCATCCCGATTTGTTTGCACAGAGTTAAGAGCGTCCCTAGTCCGGGGTCTTTCATCCAATAGAGGCCCCGTGCCATTCGGGTATGGGAGGACCTGATGGAGGGTTGCGAATGAGCGAGGAAAATCCACCGCCCGGAAAGCAGAAGCAGATAGCGATAAGCGAATTTTTCGAGAAGAACAAACACTTTCTCGGTTTCGACTCTCTACAGAGATCGATAATCACCGCTGTGAAAGAAGCCGTCGACAATTCTCTCGACGCCTGTGAGGAAGAAAGAATTCTACCAGACATCAAAGTCGAGATAAAACGGCTCAAAGGAGATCGGTTGGAATTAATTTCCCAAGACAATGGTCCGGGCATACCGCGCGGCGCAATTGAGCACGTATTCGGGAAGTTCCTCCTCGGCTCAAGGTTCCATGCTATACGCCAGACGAGGGGGCAGCAGGGAATTGGGATTACTGGAGTGGTAATGTACTCACAGCTCACCACCGGAGGAAGGACCAGTGTCATCTCAAAGGTGAAGGAGGAGTCTTCGGCAGTCTATGTCGATCTGGGAATTGACACTCGCAAGAATAAGGCAATCAAGTCGGGTGAACGTAGAGATGTTTGGATTGATGAAACGACTGGAGAGGAGGTTGCTCATGGCCTCAGAATCAGGACCGAGATGAAGGCCAAGTATCAGAGGGGGCGGCAGTCGGTCTACCAATACCTCAGAATGACTTCGATTGTCAATCCACACGCATCAATCAGCCTAGTCGTCCGTGACCATGATGGAGATGTAATCGAGGAAGGGCATTGGCCGCGAACCACAGACAGGTTGCCCACTGTCGTGAAGGAAATCAAGCCGCATCCTCACGGTATTCACCTCGGCACGCTGCAGAGGATGCTAAGAGAGGCCGAAGAAAGGAAGATGACTTCCTTCCTTCGTCATAACTTCTCAGGAGTTAGCATGCGGGCCGCTAGAGAGATCCTGGGTAAGTCAGAATTGGAAGAGAGTAGGCAACCTCGTAGAATTAGGGCCGAGGAGGCTCAGAGAGTTCTAGACTCATTTCAGAAGGTCAAACTCCTGAATCCACCTACGGACTGTCTATCGCCGATCGAGGATTTGCTAATCAAGAAAGGGCTCTCGAAGGCGATTGACTCGCGCTTCGCATCAACCGTGACCAGAGAGCCTCAAGTAACGCAAGGTAATCCCTTCCAAATTGAGGTCGGACTTGTATTCGGAGGAGATTTGGCCTCGGATAGTCCGATTGAGATACTGCGATTCGCAAACCGAGTACCCCTGATGTATCAACAAGGAGGATGCTTGCTGACCAAGGCGATTGAGGCGGTGGATTGGAAGAGATATGGGCTTGACCAGCCCGGCGGCAAGGGCATACCGAAGGGTCCTGCCGCCGTCCTAGTTCACCTCGCCTCGACTAACGTGCAATTCACCAGCGAAGCGAAAGAAGCGGTTGCTACGAACGAAGAGGTACTCGAAGAAATCCGACGAGCGTTGCTTGAGGTTGGACGCGGTCTGAAGGGGCATCTGAAGAAGAGTTCTCAGAGGAAGAAGGCACGAGAGAAGTTTGAGTTAATCAACATCATTCTACCCGAGATTTCGAAGAAGTCCTCAGAGTTACTCGGTCGAGAGGAGCCAGATTTGGCTCCTGTAATCACGCAAATCATGAATGCGGTATTCTGTGAAGAGGAGTTGGGTTGGGACGGCGAGCGTAAACTCGCGACTTGTGATATCACCGTATTCAACTACACCGCAAGGGCCAGAGCTTACACAATACTCGCCAAGTGGCCTGAATCCGAGACGGTTCGAATGGAGGACAACCCGCTCGGTGGCAGGAAAGAAGCACGGGGCCTGTGGGCATGGAGACTCGATACTCTCGACCCCGGATCTTCTGCGACCATCTCATTCACCTTGTCCGGACTTAGCAAGGGTGACTGGAATGATGCCGAGATTTTCTTCCGCGGTAACGGCGACATTATAGGAGCCAATCGCATTGACGAGAAGTTGCTAGAGGAGATGCGGAATAGAGAGGCTTTGGACGCGGCTTTCGAGGAGGCTCAAGCGAAGGAAGACGTGGTTGTAACGGGGCTTTCCGAGAGGGCTGATTCGGTGCAAGAGGAAGAATCGGATGATGAAAAGGGGGAGAATTGGGGAGATTTGGCTCCGGAGGTGGTTGAATGAGTATCAGTGACAGCAAACCGAAGGAGGATGTAATCGAGGCCTTACACAATGTGGCAGTAGAGATGCATGACAAGATGCAGAAGGGTGTTGCACCGACAATGACCCTGCCAGTTCGCACCAAGAGCAACATTGGATTCGATAACAAGTTGGGTGTCTACAAGTATGGCAAGAAGAAGACCGTACGTGACGCAACTAGTCTGGGCTCAGCGCGACAGTTGCTGCGCTCTCTGCATGTTACTGAATTCATCGAGAGTATGATTAACAGCGGCAAGTCGTCGACTCTGAGGGAGATGTACTACATCTCAGAAGCATGGGGTAACGGTAAGTTCCACTCTCAGAACGAGAGTAACAATCTCGCTGAGGATCTTGAGATTGTCACAAAGTGCCTACGTGAGGACTTCAAACTCAGGCCAGAAGAAGACGGTGCTCGAATCATCGGCAACGTCACCTTCGAGGAGAGGAATAGGCGCGGCGACTGGATGAGAATCAACTGCCGAGATGACGTGGGCGACTCCGGCTACGGCGTTCCCTACAACGTCGAGTCGGAGAAGTTGCGATTGGTGGATGAGGATATTGACTTCGTCATGGCGATAGAGACCGGTGGTATGTTTGACCGGTTGGTCGAGAATGGTTTCGACGAGGAGGCGCGGTGCGCCCTCATTCACCTCAAGGGCCAGCCTGCTCGCTCCACTAGGAGAATTATGAGGAGGATGAGTGACGAATGGGGTAAGCCGGTTGTGGTGTTCGCTGATTGCGATCCTTGGTCATTCAGAATCTTCGCTAGCATCGCTTATGGAGCGATTAAAACCGCCCATATTTCCGAATACCTAGCAACCAAGGGTGCAATCTACCTTGGAATCACCGCGGATGATATCTTAGCCTACGATTTACCCAGTGATGAGCTGTCAAAGCAAGATGTTGGGGCCCTAGAGGCTGAACTCAGCGATCCTCGATTCTCATCGGGATGGTGGCAGCAGCAGATTGAGTTGATGCAAGAACTAGGCAAGAAGTCTGAGCAGCAGTCGCTGGCGAAGTACGGTCTGGACTTCGTCACCGATACTTATCTCCCGGAGAAGTTGGCGCACCCCGATGTAGGGCTGACCTACTGATTGAGAACCCTGATATCGAAGCCTCCCTACCTGTGGTCATGTCCGAGGTCACCTTGAAGTGGGCCAGACTCCTGACTGGGGTCTCTTTTGTTCTGCTTCTGATTGGTGTGGTATCCTACTACAATGCGATGCCGACAATGTTCGATAAGTTGGATCCCGCCCAGAACCACATGCTGGAACTTGCTCCTGGGGAAAGTGGAGAAGTGGAATTCGATGCTTTTGGAGAATATGCGGCCTTGCGGCTGGAAGGTGATGAGGAGGCGGGTCTGAGACTGATTGATTCCGAAGGGGTAGAGGATGCTGGTTCGGCACCAACCGGATGGGACATCGCGAGGACGGGAGAAGACGGGACAACATATGTCGCGGTCAGGGTGTTCAGAACTTCTGCGGCTGGTGATTACACTCTCCACAACGATGGTGGTACGACTCTGTGGTTCGTCGATGATGTCTCCGCACAGGCCGGGCTGTTCACCGATCCGTGGTTCGTAGTGATGATGCTGGGTTGCTGCATTGGTCCGATTTTCGGTGTTATTGGCCTGATACTAGCACTCATTGGCTGGGGCAATCGAGGCAAGGAGAATGCTCCAGTGGTTCTGAGCAACGAAGGTAGACTGCCCACAACGGACGAGTTGTATCGGCAATACCACGGCATAGAGGAAGAGGCTGGGGTCGATGTACCAGATCCATTTGCCGATGTTGGTCAGACGAAAGTAAGAGAATCTGTGACACAAGAAGAGCCACTGAATGAGGAGCCTAAACCGGACTGGGAATGGTGGGATGAGGGCTAATTCCCCCGTCTGCGAAATACAACCATCAAGGCGGTTGCAACTAGGCACCCTGCTCCTACGAAGCCAATAGTTCGGCCTACAGATGCCACTTGTTCGCGTAAGTCACGAGCATCCTGACACTGTCCCTCATCGGCTCCGATTATCTCACCTATGGTCCCAACATCATCATCGCATTCCTCGCTGATTCTCTCATTCAGGTAGTCATCAGCATAGGAGGCAGCGTATGATAGCGCTAAGAGTATGATTCCCGCTATGGTCAGAACTGTCAGAAACACCGTCTTGGCGGCTCCCATAGTGGCTTTCATCGATTAGACTGATATTATCCTATGCTCAAGTTGGGTTTTTAGAAGGCCTCCACTACCCAACCTCAGGTTGGGAAGTCCATGGTCGATTTCGATGAGGCCCTCACGATACTCGAGAACCCAACTCGCAGACAGATCCTGCGCAAGTTGGTGAAGGAGCCGCATTACTCGCTACAACTGTCGGAATTGCTTGATGTTAGTCAGCAAGCTGTGGTCAAACACCTCAAGGTGTTGGAAGGGGCTGGATTCGTAGATTCGGAGAAAGTTCCGTCGGAAAAAGGAGGACCGCCAGCCAAGATGTACAGAGTGAATCAGTCGTTCTCCCTTCGTTTGGATCTAGGGCCAGATCTATTCAGGGCCGAGCATCGAAAGATGCCGTCCGGCGGCCCTATGAGGTTGTCAAACAGACTCCCAGACGAGTTAGATGGTGTGGTCAATCGCCTTGGTACTCGCCGGAAGATACCGATGGGCGAGGCCATGGGTATACTCTCTGAGCTCGACATGGCCCTAGAGAGGATTGACGAGAGGCGAGACGCCATCATCGCCCTTCATCAGCAGGTAATGCACAGGGTCTCCCCCAGTATCTCCGAAGAGTCCGAGAGCTATGAGGAGAGGCAGCTTGCGCACGCCATGATGAACGAACCCAGAAGGCCTCTGGATCTCGATGCGTTCTCACATGGTCTGCGCATCAGATCGGATGATGCAGAGAAGATGATGGGTGACATCAGGGAGCGTTTACTGCGCGAGTTCGCTGCAGGCCAAGGCAGCCTAGTGGCTGCAAGAGAGGGGACTCCCCTGCCTTGGTGGTTGGCTCGCTAATCAGAAGATCAGGTCTTCGTCGTCGAGGTTAGAGAGCAAACTGGTCTTCTCTGCGAAGCGTAGTTTCGCCTCTTCCCTCCGGCCCCTCATCACTATGGTGACCACACCTAGAAGCGCTATAGTGGCGCCTAAAATCAGAGTAGGTACCGTATATTGGGAAATAATCTCAATTCCGACATCCAATGCACCAAGATTGGATCCCATCTTTTCCGCTACCTTCCGGATATTGTTGTCTTCATTGGTTTCTACTATGATGTTATCAGGATCTACAACCACGAAAACGTCGTGTCTGCCCGCCTCGACCATATACAGGAGAGCGATGGGTTGGGGATCTTCATCATCGGATGGCATTATCGCCTCGACAATTTGTCTGTAGACAATATTCTCCTCATCACACCCATTCCTCTTGATGTCGGACTCGGACTGGTCAACGCATAGGATGATGTTGACATCTGTTGCATGTGCGTTGCCGTGATTCACAATCTGTACATTGACCGATAGCATCTGTCCGACTTCGCCTGTGTAGATTGGATCCTTTGTCAATGGGTCTGTGCTGACATCGACACCAACGATTTTGAGATCTGGGGCCCTGAGTCTAAGTTCAATGATTTGCTCATTGGTGTCACAGTTGGGACGATAGTTGTCGGGCAGACCGTCCTTATTCGCATCGAGAGTGCATGAATCGTCCCAAATCTGGGTCTCGTCGTGATCCCCTCCGGCCTCAGAAGAGCCGTGCTCAGAGACCACTTTGATGCCAATCTCACGGTTGGATAACGCGGCTGCGGGATCGATGTCGATAATCACTACCACTTGCAGAGTGGTATAGGGGTCCATGACTGGGAGAGTAATCGCATTGGTTCTAGCCGACTTGAAACAATTCTCTGTGGGTTCGGGTTGACCCAGAGTCAGGGCGTCCTCGCCTGTCTGACCAATACAGGGAGTCTCAATGGGATACTCGGTATCGAAATCTTCCAGTAGAGCGTAGGTAACTACCCAATTGGTCAACAGTGGGGCCATTGAAGGGGCTGTATTCCACACCATTGTGTTTGAGGCTCCTGTCTGCTGAGTGTAGTTGTGCAATGTTGGCTGGTCGGGTACATTACCAAAGTTGGTCACATTCATGATGAAACGCACGGTCCTCCCGGGAGCTGTGGTCTTGATTTTACTCTCCACCATCGGGTCGACCTCAATCCTCATGTCATGGAATTCGATGATTTCGACCTGCAATACGATGGTATCTCTCACCTTGGTGCCTTCGCATGGATCCTTGGTACATGGGAAGGGTTCCTCACTGAGAACATCGAG
>CAXEUQ010000018.1:0-10827 GCA_963999425.1 uncultured Candidatus Poseidoniales archaeon
AATTGAAGCTACTAGATCAGGTACGAACAGCAGTGCCGCCAGAGAAATGATCATGCCAGTCTCAGCAAACAGAACCCAAGGTCGTCTAATTCCGTATTTAGGGAAAGTCACCATGTCGATGACTGGCCCCCAGATGAACTTGAATGTCCAAGGCAGATAGACGGTAGCGAATAGCAAGGCAATCTGCTCTACTGCGATTCCATTGGTTACTAGGAAGGCGACGAAGGCGACGTTTGCGAAGCCGGAAGGTAGGCCCTGTGCGACATATAGGATACACAGAGAGATGGTTCTCGATGCCTTGTTCTCGGTCAATGCCTCGCCATTCTTGAGACCCTTGTAGAATTCAACGAATGCAAAAATAAACGACGAGAGGGCCCCACGCACCACAGCTACCGAAACGAGTCTTTCAGAACCAGATGACTCTCTCGAAAGCGCCGACAAGAACTTCCTGTCCCATCGCTCTGTTGTCATGATGAAACCAAGAAGGGCCATCACCAATGCAAAGGGCACGAAAAAGACGTATGAGCCGAATGAGGTCAGTCCCTCTGCCACTCCTGATTCTGACTGACCGTCGATGAGTACAACTCTTCGGGCATCAATTGGAGAGATGCTGTCCTCCGAGATAACTAGTCGGGCATAGACTGTTGAATTACCAGATTCAGTGTGTGGATCGAGTTTGACTCTCCAGGTTGCCCAGTCACCATTCTTCGACAGGTCTGCTGCACCCTTCCATTCACCTCCTCCGACCTTGACCTCTACAACACCCATCCCGGGTGCACCTCCTGATGCAGTGCCAGCGATGTAACTCTCATTGCCAATCTCCTGTAGTGTCACTAAGTCCATTGAGACGTTTAGTGAACGGTCGATGCTTCCTGCAGCCTCTACAAAGGCCACAGGATCTGCCTGGCCGTATCCAAACTCGTTGTCGGGACGTGTTTCCAGCAGGCTGCAGTCGTTGAAACCGGGGTCGTCGAGGAGGGCTATCTCGCGCTCAATCGAGTGTGCTGCGATGATATCCTTCAACTCGGCAGGGGTCATGTCCGGATTGGCCTGTATCATCAGGGCGGCTATCCCGGCCATCAGTGGTGTGGCCATGCTGGTGCCGGACTTGCTTGTGTAGCCATCCTTGGTCGCGGCGTCTGGGGCCATGATGCTAGAGCCTATTGTGGCGACATCGGGCTTGACTCGCAAGTCCGAGGTATATCCGCGGCTACTGTAGATGGCCAGCCCGAGGTCCTTGTCAAGACTAGCGACTGTGACCGGCAGTCGGGCATCGCCGGGGCTGTCTATGGTGTTGCAACCGGCGAAGGTCGCGCCTCCGAACTCGTTGCCGGCTGAGAGCGTGGTGATGATGCCCGCCTCGACTACCATGTCCATCTGGCGGCTCCATGCGGAGTTGCCGTCATTGTCGACGTGGATCTCGAACTGCTGCTCCCCCAGCGAGGAGGTGACGATGTCGATGCCGTACTCGTCCTTGTTGTCTATCGCCCACTGGGCGCCCTGCATAACATCCTCTATGTCGCCATCACAGCATGCTAAGATGTTGATTAGCCAGGCGCCTGGGGCCGCTCCGACGTACCTCAGACCAGTGGCCGGGTCGGTCTGGCCGCCCCCAGTCCCAGCGGCTATCCCAGCCACGTGGGTTCCATGGGTTCCTGAATCGTAAGACTCCGCGGGGTCGTGCTCCTCGTCGGTGAATACAGCGTCGAAGAAGGCGATAATCTTCGGGTCGCAATCCGCAGGGACTGGTGGTGGATTAGGGTTGGTAGGGTCCGGTTCTGGTGGGTCATCGATGCAGGTGAACGGGTCGTCGTCCATGTCGTTGAGGCCTTCGTGGTCGCCCCGGACCCCTGTGTCGAGCACCGCTATGACCGAGCCCGTGCCATCGAGTCCGAGGTCCTGCCAGACCGCGTCGACCCCCATGGTCGGAACCGCCTCATGCATGTTCGGCTCGGCTAGACCCAGGTCCTCGACCATCACAACTCCCTGCAGAGAACGAATCCCGCTCGGGTCGAGTATGGATTCGAATGGGGCTGTGGCGGAGACGGTATCTAGGTAGGTGAAGCGGAACGTGACCTCGACTCCCAGTTCCTCCAAGGCCGAGACATCCGCATCGGTCGGGTGATGGTCATAATCGATGAAAATCCTAGCACTTCCCGGCGGAGCTCTCTTCCACCACTCCTGCTGTATTTCGGCGGGTTGCTCAAGCAGCCATTCCAGTCTGTCATCCAACTCGTTACCGTCCTTGTCTCGACTCCAGTATAGCCACCAGTTCGGATGCACCTCGTGTTCAACAGAGGCTATCCAGTTTCCGTCGGCATCGAATCCGCCCGGCTCTCTGTCAGCGATTATCGTGGAGGAAGCGAGAGGAATCAGAAACAGCAGGACAATTGCCGTCGCCAGCGCTGCTCGCCGTCCTGCCATGGGCAGGACGAAAGTGGGGTGGTGTTTGAGGCTTAGGTAGTGAATAGTCGTCAATTGACCTGCATGCCGACCTCATCGTAGTCCCATTCCACAATCTCCCAGCCAGCTTCTTCAATTGCAGAAATCGTCTCTCTGTGACCCATTGGAGAGCACAGGAGTCCAACAGAGCCGCCACCTCCTGCTCCCAGAGCCTTCCACGCCACTACCGCTCCCGATTCTCTCAGACTGTCTACGACTTCTCTGAATGGGTCGTGAATCGACTTGTCAATGAGGTCGACTCCATCACAGACGTCGTTGAGCGCCTTGACAACAAGTTCCCTTCGATCCCTCTGCAGGCCGTCTGCCATATTCCTAGCAGCACCCCGAATCAGGTGCAATCCAGAGATGACTTTCTCATCACCTTCTTTGTAGCGCTCCCAGACCTTCGAGTGGATGTCTCCGGATTTGTGCTCGATGCCAGTGTAGGCGATTACGAAGTGCTTGCGAAGCCAGTTTCTGGCCGACTTCATCGGCTCGAATGGTATCTCTTCGACCTCATCACCTAGGAACAGCAGGTGATTGAAGCCGCCGTGGGCTGCTGCCCACTGGTCTTGCCTGCCTCCTTTGTTCTCAAGCAGCGCTTCGAACTGGAAGGCTAGCTCGGCAATGTCCTCAGGGCTCTTTGCTCCTCCGACTATGGTCGCAATCAGCCCTACGTTCATGGCGCCGCTAGTTCCCAATCCTGAGCCAGTAGGCATGTCGCTGCTGTACTCGACTCTTATTCGCCCCTCGTCGTCCTTCTCCATGACGCTGCGGATGTACCTGTTGATGGCGAAGTTGACGACCTCGCCACCATGATCTCCCGAGTACGGCTGGACATCGGTCCAGCCCCCAGCGAGGTCGACTCTTACTGGAACGATGACCTCGATTCGCTCCGTCATCAGACATGGCGGTAGAGCGACGCATGAGAAGGATTCGGTCTACGACCGAAAATAACGGGTATGTATGGCCCCTCCGGTGAGCATGGACTCGGCGGTCGAGCGAGCGATTGCTGCCTTCACAGCGGGCGAGCCGGTGATGGTGTTCGACTCCGACTTTAGAGAGAGGGAGACAGACCTGCTTTGGCCAGCAGATGCTGCCACTCCTCAAGTCATGAGGACGCTGCGCAACGATTGCGGAGGTTTGCTATTCCTAGCAATCGGCAATGAGATAGGTGATTTGTTCGGCCTGCCGTGGCTGCAGGACATCCACACTCATCCGATTCTGGTCGAGGAGAATCCCGTTTTGGGCGAGTTGATTACCGATGACCTGCAATACGACAACCGCTCGGCATTCACGCTCTCGCTCAATCACAGGGAGACATACACAGGTATCACCGACAGGGACAGGGCACTGACCACGAGGAGGTTTGGAGAATTGGCCCAAGAGTTGATTGCAAGTAATGCCGATGGAAGGACTGCTCGCACAGCACTCGGAGCGGAGTTCCGCACTCCCGGACACATCCCAGTCTGCAGGGAGTCTCCTCTAGGTCTTAGGTCACGGCAGGGTCATACCGAACTCGCAGTATCGATTGCGCGACTTTCCGGACGCCCTCCGTGTACGATTGGTGCTGAGATGCTGGAACCGGATGGCGATGGTGCACTGTCTGTGGATGCAGCTAGAGAGTACGCTGAGAAGCACGGGATACCCATGATTACCGGGGGCGAAATCCTCGAAGCCATGGGAATCGAAGAGTAGAGAAGACAGGGCGAGGCTGGTTAGACTATGACACGAGTGATGGCAGTAGGTGTCTTCGACCTCTTGCACGCTGGACACCTGCACTATGTCGAGCAGGCCAAGAGTCTCGGGGATGAACTCGTGGTTGTGGTTGCTCACGATGATACCGTCAGGAAGCAGAAGCATGAGCCTATTACCTCGCACGAACTCAGGTGCAGGATGGTATCGGGACTCAAGCCCGTTGATACAGCGATGGTCGGCAATCCTCCGACCTCACCGATATTCGATATCCTAGATGTGGTCCAACCTGACATAATCGCCCTAGGCTACGACCAGAAGCATTCTGTCGATGCAATCCGAGAGGGATTGGATGCGCACGGGCACTCAAATATCGAGGTCGTAAGAGTCGAAGGACTCTCAGACGATCTCGACGGTACTCGCAAAATCATCGCCCGAATCCTAGACCTCTGGCCAGGTATCGAGGGCGGACCATACGAGGAGGACTAGTATGTACACCGGGATAGTGGCCGGGACGGTCCCGATTCTCAGCGTCGAAGAAAGAGATGAAGTGCGCTCATTCACTGTGGATTTGACAGGCTTTGACGATGGCTTGGAGATTGGAGCCAGCGTGGCATTGGATGGCGTGTGCATGACAGTAGTCGGAATCGATTCTGGCCAGATTGGATTCGATGCTATCAAGGAGACTCTAGGCCGGACAACCCTAGCAGACAGGTCAACAGGAGATATTCTCAATGTCGAGCGTTCTCTCAGAATGGGAGACGAGCTCGGAGGACATCTGCTCTCTGGACACGTGATGTGCACTGCAGAGATTCTGGAAAAAGCCGAGGTAGGAGAGGGGGTGGACCTGCGTATTTCCATGCCGGAAGAGGCTCGGCCCTACATTCTTGAGAAGGGGTACGTAGCAGTAGATGGGATGTCACTGACCGTGGGCCACGTGGATGACTCCGACTTTGGCCTTCACATCATCCCTGAGACTCTAAGAGTGACCACGATAGGTCAGAAGGAGATCGGAGATTGTGTGAACATTGAGGTCGACTCGCAGACTCAGGCAATCGTAGATACCCTTAGTCGTAGCATGGGGGCAAGCGGATGAGACTGGGAATCGTATGCGGCTCATTCCACCGCGATGAGGTCGAAAGGATGCTTGAATACGCTCGCGACGAGGCTGCTTCAAAGAACTGGGAAGTAGCTGATGTGGCTTGGGTTCCGGGCTCGATGGAAGCCCCTCTGGCTCTCGACAGGATGTTGCAAAGAGGGGAGATTGACGGTGCAGTAGTTCTGGGAATTATCGAGAGAGGAGAGACCGACCATGGTCTAGTCATGGGTCAATCGGTCACCAAGGCGATAATTGACTTGCAAATCACCCACGACAAACCGATTGGGCTTGGAATCATTGGCCCTGGGGCCGAGCCCGAGCACATCGAGCCACGTCTAGAACCGCATGCCCGCGCCGCAGTAGGCGCGGTTGCAGCGATGGTTGGATAACTACTCCTTGATGGCTCTCAGTGTGAACGAGAGTGGAATGCGGACTTGCCCGTCCTTAAGTTTCCAATAATTGGTCCTCGAGGGTTCCAGAAGTTGTGGCCAAGCAGAGAAGAATAGTTCGTCGCGCTCCGAAAACAAGTCCACTCTCAAACCTGCTTCAGTTATTGCCCCGAACAGTGTATCATATCTGTACTCCCAGCAGTGAGTCACCCTCTCTCCGGGCCATTCCGGGTAGGCATAGCTGCCCTCTCCTACCTCTGAGATTGGTCCTTCCTCGAACAGGTCGTACTTTGCGACTAATCGGGGGCCATCTGGGCCCTCTTCCAAATCCATGATGTTCACTGTCGGGGTGCTTTCCTCAAAGTACAGGATTCCGCCGGGCTTGAGTAGAGATGTGCAGACTTGTGCCCAGTCCCTCAAGTCTGGTAGCCAGCACAGGGCCCCTCTACCGGTGTAGATAATATCGAATTGCTCGCCTTTGAGCGCTTCAACGGCATCTGAAACTCTGCTGACGACAAATCTGGCATCATCGAAGCCAAGAATATCTGCGAATCTGCTAGCCTCTTCAATGGCACTGGGCGAGAAGTCTAGTCCTGTTACCCTCGCACCCTCGCGCGCCCAAGAAAGAGTGTCTGTACCGATGTGACATTGTAGGTGCAAGAGGGACTTACCCTCGACTGGGCCGACTTCCTCAATCTCCCATGGAGCGAGTTTGGTCTCGCCGGCCAGCCACTGCTTGATTCGGTAGAACTCGGCGCCTTCTCCCTGAGCGTGCATGTGTGCCAAGTCATCCCATGACTGGAGGTTCTCGCGGATGGCCTGCTCGTCATCCTCTGGAGGCGATGCTGGTCTCCACTCCATCGATCCCGGCAGTGCGTGGTAGATGAAATCCTGTCGGAGGCTGTCCCTACTCCTCAATCTCGATTCCGTGTGCCACCATCATCTCGGCCTCGAGAATCGTCTGACGCACTGCCATAGCGGTGTCGGGAGTAACGGAGATGGATGAGATTCCGCAGTCCACGAGGAACGGAGGGAACTCGTTGGGGTGGTCGCTTGGGGCCTGACCGCAGATGACAATCTCTAGTCCCCTAGAGTTGAATGCGTCGATTGCCGAGCGAATCATCGACTTCACCGCCGGGGCTCTAGCATCGACTTGGTGCTGGTAGCCCTCAAGGTCGTCGCGAGAAACCGCGTACACGGTCTGGACTAGGTCGTTGGTGCCAATAGAGCCGCCCGAGAGTTGCATCCTGTCGATGAATGCGTCTGCATCGATGACATTGGAGGGAAGTTCGACCATTACGAACAGCGGGACATTGTTGCTGGGCCCTATCGCGTGCTCTTCGAGCAGATCCTTGACCGACTCGCCCTCCTCGGGAGAGCGGCAGAACGGCACCATTAGCTGCAGGTTGCTAAGGCCGAAGTCGTGGAACACCGAGGCCATGGCCTCGCACTCCATCTCAAAGGCCGGCTTGAAAATCGGGTCGAGGTATCGAGATGCGCCTCGCCAGGCAATCATCGGGTTCTCCTCGACTGGTTCAAACAGTCCACCGCCAAGCAGGTCTCTGTACTCGTTCGATTTGAAGTCCGAAAGGCGGACGAGGACCGGTCGGGGGTGGAAAGCCGCGCAGATTAGGCCGACGCCTTCTCTCAGTTTGTCGATGAAAAGCCCTCGGGGATGGTCGTAGTTCCAGCATCTCCTCTCGATGGCCTCAATGGTATCTCTCAAGTTCTCCTCGGGCTCTTCAGCGAGGTTCCTAGAGAAGGGCTCAAGTTCAGGAGGAATCTCTCCTGTGTCTAAGTAACTCTTCAACGAGCGGTAGTGGATGAAGGCGAGTGGGTGGATTCCGATTTCCCCCGACAGAACGAACTCGATTCGTGCTAGGCCGACGCCTTCTACTGGAAGTTGAGAGTCCGCAAGCGACTTGGTAGGAAAACCGACATTGAGTTTGAGTTTAGTCTTGATTGGAGTCGAGGTGTCGACCTTGTGCTCCACTATCTCGAACGGGTGCTCTCCGTCGAAGATGTAGCCAGTGTCGCCCTCGGCGCATGAGCCGGTCACCATTCTGCTGTTCTTGAGTGCGAGAGCCTCTGAGCAGCCTACTATGGCAGGGATTCCGAACTCTCTGGCGATGATAGCAGCGTGGCTCGTTCTGCCTCCCTTTCGCGTGACGATGAGTGATGCTTGCTTCATCATCGGCTCCCAATCGGGAGTGGTCATCTCAGTCACTAGGACGTCTCCCTTCTCAAAGACCAGTTCTTCCCATGGGATCTCCTCCTGCCTTTCCCCGGTAGCGAGTCTCTTCTGCAGGGCTCGACGTCGGTCGAGGACTTCCTGGTAGGAGCCGTAGGTCCTGATCGGTCCGGAGCCAATTCTCTTGCCAACGGCCTGCCCGGTTGCAATAACGGATTCTCGCTTTAGTCGCTCAACTAGCACACGGTCCATCTCGTAGCGAATCAGTCCGTGCGTGGTCTTGCCGTGAACCGTCTCCGGCCTTGCCTGGACAATATACAGTCCTCCGCCGTCTCCGTCCTTGGCCCATTCAATATCCATCGGCATGCCGTAGTGCTGCTCGATGCGCAGTGCCATGCTCGCTAGGCTCTTACACTCCTCGGAGCTGAGGGCCCAGTCTCGTCGCTCCGAGAACGGCACCTCCTCCACACTGGTGGCCCTCACTCCATCGCTCGCGTAGACCATTCGCTGATCCTTGCTGCCCAGATGCCGGTGCACGATGGCGAACTTGTCCTTCAGTAGGCCCTCTTTCCAAACCGTGTAAGTGTCAGGCGATACTGTGCCTTGTACGATTAACTCGCCCAAGCCATAGGAGGCAGCGATGTGGACGACTCCGTCGTGACCGGAGTCCGGGTCGATGGTGAACATCACTCCTGACGAGGCCAAATCTGATCGTACCATCTTCATCACCACTACGCACAGTGGGCTCGCCAATGGGTCCATGTCTCTATCAAGCTGGTAGCAGATGGCCCTCTCCGTGAACTGGCTGGCCACGCACTTGCGCCAGTGCAGGACGACGTTGTCCTCGCCGTGGATATTGAGGAATGACTCGTATTGGCCTGCGAAGGAGGCGTCCTCCGAGTCCTCTGTGGTGGCTGAAGATCGGACAGCGACATCAGTGCCCTTGCCATACTGCTCACAGAGCTGTCTGTAAGCTAGGCGAATCGGAACTGAGATGGATTCTGGTACTGGAGTCTCGAGGACCAGTGAGCGAGCCAGTTCGGCTCGGCCGTGCATGGCAAGAGAATCGTTCTGGTCAGCCCCTTCGATGCACACCCTCAGAGCATCTGAGAGTGAAGTTTGGATAATGGCCAGCGTCCTCACGTCTTCTATGCCTTCTACTTCCGGGACTTGGTCCCAAGTGCCCTTGGCTACCTTCGCTTGAACGAAGTCTCGATAGCCATCGGAAGTCGAGCAGAAGCCGTTGGGTACTTCGACGCCGCTCTCGCTCAGGTTGCGGTACATCTCACCCAGAGAGGCTCCCTTACCGCCGACAGCAAGCGCGTCTTCGCGTCCTACTTCGTCGAACCAGAGAATGATGTCTTCCTGTCCCATGAATCCCCAGTTCCCCATTGGCCCCCAATGGCCGGTTGACAGTGAAACTTGGCGCCAATTAATGGTTGAGTTGAAAACGATGCTTGGAAAACAACGAATCCCCCAGAGCAGGGTTGAAGGACATCCCATCATTGGGACGCCTGTGGGCGGCGAAGTTCGCAATGTAATCATCATCGGTTCTGGCCCTGCGGGTTACACTGCTGGGTTGTACACTGCCCGCGCTATGCTTGAGCCAATGATGTTCGCGGGCTACATGTCTGGAGGACAGTTGATGCTCACATCTGATGTCGAGAATTTTCCTGGATACCCTACCGGGATAGGTGGGCCCGAGATGATGGTCCACATGCGCGAGCAAGCCGAGCGTTTCGGCTTGGAGGTGCACGACAAGAATGTCGAGAGGGTAGATTTCTCCGAGCGCCCATTCAGAGTCTGGGTAGAAGGGGAGGAACACAGGGCTGAGGCGATAATCATCTGCACCGGAGCCGAGGCGATCTGGTTAGGTGCCGAAGGTGAGGAGGCTCAGAAGGGCAGGGGAATCTCAACCTGTGCTACCTGCGACGGGGCCTTCTTCCGGGAGCAGGAGGTTATTGTGGTCGGCGGTGGCGATTCAGCCATGGAAGAGGCCACGTTCCTCACCAGATTCGCTAGCAAGGTCACGATTGTACACCGACGAGATGTGTTCAAAGCCTCCAAGGTGATGTACGAGAGGGCTGCCAAACATCCCAAGATTGAAATCAAGACTCATCGCATAGTCAAGGGCTGGCTTTCCAATGACGAAGGACTAAGCGGTGCTGTGCTGGAAGATCCTCGTGACGGTAGCGAGGAGGAGATTAACTGCACAGGTGCGTTCATCGCAATCGGGCACAAACCGATGACCGGATTCCTCGAAGGTGAGGTTGAGATGGACGGATCCGGCTACATCATGCACTCAGAGCACACCATGACAAGCGTACCAGGGGTGTTTGCCGCCGGAGATGTAGTCGACAAGCGATACCGTCAGGCCATCACAGCAGCTGGAATGGGTTGCCAAGCAGCAATGGATGCGGAGAAGTGGCTGGAGGACCAGCACTGAGGTGCTCACTTGGAGTCGACCGAAGAAACGGGCTGGCTGAACAACAGAATAGGGGACCTGTTCTATCTACTGCATGTCGCAATAACACTGTTCTGCGCCTTCGCTTGGCTAGGTCCGGACGAGTGGATGTGGTGGGGCGTTTTCATCCTCTACGGGGCAACCGAGATACTTTGGCTGCTCAGGGATGACTACTGCATCATCACTGATATCGAGCGTTATTTCAGAGGGATTCCTAGACCCGATACGCATCTTGAACAGAACTTCATCCGCAGGTTGATTGCAACAATCTTCAGGATTGACATCAGTCCCGAGAACGCTCGAATCCTGACTCGAACATGGGGCAGATTGGGTTGGTTGATTGCCACCCTCAGACTCTTCGTAATCTGAGTTGATTGGCAGACTCGAGGGGAAGAGGCCATTTCTGTGAACCTACTCGAGGGGGCATGACCGCCGGCGGTGAGTCTCGTTACGCGAGACATCTGGTCCTGCCTGAAGTCGGCCCTGAGGGGCAGTTGGCCCTGCAAGAGGCATCTGTACTGGTCATTGGAGCCGGTGGCCTTGGCTC
>CAXEUQ010000019.1:0-10354 GCA_963999425.1 uncultured Candidatus Poseidoniales archaeon
GACAATCCTATGGTGAACAGGAACCCCCCGACATTCCTCATCACCGGGTTAATCGGGAAGCGCCTCCAGATGAACCAGGCCATACCCATCACAGCGAGGCCGTATGCCATGTCTCCAAGTATCAGGCCGAAGAATAACGGGTAGGTCAGGAACATAAAGAAGGTGGGGTCAATTTTGCCGTAGGCCGGACGCCCCATCACATCGGTGAGCATCTCAAACGGCTTGCTGTAGTTGCGAGAGGAGAAAGCGATTGGTGGTAACTCGGATGAATCCTCGTCATGGTGATGGCTGCTGTGCGATGGCGGGGTGAACTTCTCGATGCTGACATGAGTGCATACACCGGACAGTGCTGCCTCGACCTCGGACTCGGTATCAGAACGAATCCAGCCATCGAGCACGAAGGCGTGGTCGCTAACCGCCACCCTCACCGGGGCGGTCGCAATCTCGAGATCCCTCTCCAGCAACTCCATGCCGCCAAACAGCATACCGCCGTTCGACTCGGACCATTCAGACAACTCGGACTCGAGTTCCTGAGTTCTCCCTTCGATCTCGGACTTCCTATCTTGCAGCTTGAGTATCCTGTCGGAAGGAAGGCCCTCTGATTCAGGTACTGAGATAGCCTGGAAGTCCTCTGCGGCAAGCATCTCCTGGACTGACTGAGCGTCCTCGTTGCGGCAGAACACCGCCACCACTGAAGACTTGTCCACATCACTGCTCATGTGGATGGCCGAGTCTCCCAAGCCGGCTAATGCAGGTCTGGCCTTGGTAAGCGAGGAGACGGTGCCGATGAATGCAGTCACGCTGCTGTATCCGCCCATAAGGTCGAGTTCGAGGCTGAGTGGGGCCAGCAACTGTAGCACCTCCAACTCCTCGTTGATCTGCGAGGACTCTGTGCCCAGCGCGTCCAACTCATCGAAACACTGCAGGGCAGTGTCTACGAGCTCGTCGATTGGCCCTGAGAGAGTTCGGCGAACCTCAGGAGCAGGGAGCAGTTGCTTCTGGTCTGCGGCCTGAATATTCGCAGCCGCGCCGCGCATCTTGGTGAGTCGTCTGCTAATCTCCTCGGACTCCTCGGATGGGGCTCCCATAGACATGCCCTCCTCGGTGCTGCTGTAGTCGTTGATGTGCACCATTGACAGGCCCGCGACCACATCAATGGCAGTCTTGAGCTGATCCCGGGTGCCAGCGGCTACCAACCGGGACATGTCCTCAGTGGTCAGCTGGCTCATGTTTCACCTCGTAGGCCTCAGGCGTTGCGGAAGGCGGAAAGAACTGCGTCGGCAGCCGACTTCCTGTTATTCTTACCATTTGCTGCGACCTCTTCCAAATGGGCATCGCCCTCTGCCGCGATTTGTTCTGCCTCCTTAGCGGAGGAAGAGCGAGCATCGTTGATTATCGAAGAGGCTTCGTCATCGGCGGTCTGTCGTCCTGCAGTGATTGTCTCGGCCGCCTTAACTCGGGCGTTTGAGATAGTCTCTGAGGCCTTGTTCTCGGCCTTGCTACGGATCTTCTCCGCCATGCTCTCTGTTTCCTTGATAGTGCGGAGTACTTCTGCTCGTCCCATTGTGTCACCTTCGGTGACACGCGCGAATGTCGAACAGTATATCACTTTGACCATACGATTCCTTCGTTAATTTGCAGTAATTCACCGGGATTCAACCAAATATGTGAGGGCTCAGCGAGTCCCATGGACGCCGAGCGAATAGGGCAGTCTGACTGGAACGAACTCCAGCAGAATCTCGAGGCTACTATCCCAGTTTACGACAAGGTCAACAGATTCGCTACTCTGGGTCAGGTCTCTCGCTGGCGCAGGATGGTCAGAGAGCGCCTCCCCAAAGGTGGCAGAGTACTCGAGATAGGATGCGGTCCGGGGAGTTTCGCAGAAGATCTGCAAGGCGGCGAGCTGGTCTGCCTCGACCCGATTCCAGAGATGCTCAGGGTCGCTGAGGATAGAGTAGGGGCGAAGAGGCGGGAGAGGGGCGATTCACCTGTCGAATTCGTCGAGGGTACTGCTGAGGATCTCCCCTTCGATGACTTGTCCTTCGATGCTGTCTGCTCGCTGTTCTCGTTCAGAGACTGGTTTGACAAGAGGGCTGGTCTTGCAGAGGCTCTCAGGGTGCTCAGGCCGGGAGGCGTGTTCGTGATGGTTGAGCCAGCGAAGGTCAACCGGCTGCACGGCCTAATGGGGTGGCTTTGGATGCGTGTCTGGGTATCGAGCTATGCTAGGCTGTTCTACAACTCCAAGAGCAATCCCTGGAAGTGGTTGACCAAGACCTACGCTAGTTTCGGAACCACCAAAGACTATGTCAGAATGCTCGAAGATACTGGATTCGAGCAGGTGTCTGCCAAGCTGATATTTCCCGGTATGGCGACTATCTGGCAGGCCAGCTCACCTGAGGCTGAATAGCGACCTGCAGGTAACAGCCCTCCAGATGAAAGGCTTGGTCAGCCTGTTGAACATCAGATTGAGGAGCCAGTCGGGTGAGCGAAACATCAAGCTGCCCAACTTGAATGCGAGTTTCGAGTTTCGCATCACCTTCCCCATCTGAGCATCCCATCTCGCTTCGTACTGCTCCAGTGGAGTCTCCTGAGTCAGATGCTCGGCCACCACTTGCCCGGCTATTCTGCCACCGATCATCGCGATTGTAATTCCTGCTCCATTGGAGGGAAGAACCATCCCTGCTGCGTCCCCGACCAGCAGATGATTTCCCTTTACGAACCTAGGGATGGTACCGGACATCGGAAGTGAGCCAGCACCGTGGAAACTTACCTCTCCTTCGTATCGAGAGAAGAACTCCTCGGAGTACAGATTCAGACTCCTTCCCTTGGCTAGCCTCCTCTGGATACCCAAGCCGATGTTGGCCCCACCCTGCTTGGGGAAGACCCAGGCGTAACCGCCTGGGGCTACGGAGCCGAAGTGGAGTTGCAGAGCATCTCCAAACTCGCCATCCATGAGCACGAACTTGACTGGTATATTCAGCGATTCCACATCCCAGTGGGACTTTCTTAGAGGGTCATTGTGCCCACCTGCTCCGATGATTACCTTAGCCGTGTACTGCGAACCATCTGCTAGTGTGACGGTATTCGATTCTACCTCGGCGACACGGGTTCCCACAAGGTACTCGACTCCTCTCAAACGAGCCAGTTCGACCAATTCCTCATCATGCGCCACGCGGTCCAAAACCACGCCCTCAAACGGATATCTCAGCGGCTTTCCAGAGGGCGGTACTAGGTGCATCTCTGTTGTCCTGAGTGAAATCGCGTCCTCGGGCGTTCGCAGGAGGTCGTCGATGTCGGGGACATCCGGGCACAGGCGCCTCATCTCGTCATTGCTAGGAACAAGTTCGCCACACTGTAGAGGCGAGCCGATTGGGTCTCTTCCGTCGATAACGAGAACCTCAGCACCTCCCTCGGCTGCGTAGCGAGCTGCGGTGCTGCCGGCAGGCCCTCCTCCGATGACTATGGCGTCCCAGTCGGTGCGAGGGATGGACATGGACTCAGGCCCGGCGTCTCTCGGACATCTTTGTCAATTCTGCCATCAGAGTCCTAGCCCTAGAATTTGGCAGGATCTCCAAAGCAGCCAATGCCCGCTCGATGTGGTTCTCAATCAACTGTCTGACGTATTTCAGCGAGCCCGCCTTCTCGATGAGTTCGGTGAACTCCCCCCATCTCTCGTCGCTGAAGTTAGTGAGAACATCAGTGAAGTGCTCATAGTCAGATCCGTGCAGCATAGTCAAAGCATGGATGATTGGCAGAGTCATCTTGCCATCATGGACATCAGTTCCGCGGGGCTTGCCCATCACAGGGTCACCAGTCAGATCGAGTAAATCGTCTACCATCTGGAAGGCTCTACCGAGTTCCATTCCAAAGTCCTCCATCGAATCCGCATAATGCTCGGCTTCGGCGGCTATAGCAGCGCCCCAGCAAGCGGAGGCAAAGGGCCTTGCCGTCTTTCCGTCAACTATCGCATAGTAGTCCTCGGGGGTGGTAGACAAATTGCCTATGTGTTCCATCTGCAAGATTTCGCCAGTCGCAATCCCTCCACAGGTGCTAGCGATGCGTTCGACCACTCGGTCATCATTATGGCCCCCTATTCCGAAGCCTAGTGCGAACAGGTAATCTCCAGCGATGATGGCGTGGGATTGAGAGGTTGTCGTGTGCAGAGTTGGTTTGCCTCTGCGTAACTTGGACTGGTCGTTGATATCGTCGTGAACTAGGGTGGCCGTGTGAATCAATTCGCCAGATAGAGCCAGGTTGAATGCCTTCTCCCGATCCTCACCCCCGCAGGCCTCGTATGCCAGTACGGCGAGTATTGGCCGGTACCTCTTGCCCCCGGCCAGAAGCACGTCTCTGACCAGTCTCATCACGGGCGCGTCGGGCATTGACAGTCTCTTGTGAACGAACTCCTCTAGAGCCTCTTCTACCTCATAACGACGCCTCTCAAGCTCCGCCCGGGCGCTTATCTGGTTGAGGGAGACCATACCACTCGAGTCTGTTGACGAGGGTCGCCTATATCAACAAGTGTACACGCCGGTCGTACGGGCACGTTACGTGTCCCCCCCGGGAGGTGGACGAATTGGACGAATTAAGACTCGCCATCATCGATACTCCCGACTGTCCAGTTACCTCTCAGTTTGAGGAATTCGATGATGAAGGACTCAGTCTGACTAGTGTTCCTGTCTCAGACTTAGCTCAAGCAATCGGCATGCTATCCGAGGGCGATGTGGACATGTTGGCAATGCCAGCAGAAGCACTGCACGGCAGGCAGATGGAGTTGCTTTCTGCAGGGTGCGAAGTGGTGGGAGCACGCACTCCTCGGCGCCCTAATATGGTCCTAGTATCTGATGACAAGTTGGACTATCAGCCTCGACATGGCATTATTCTGGCCGAGTCTGCCCTAGTACGCAGGCAACTGAAACGTGCGAGAGGAGGGCTCAGGGTACTGAGCCCTACTGCATTTGCTTCTATTCGTAATCAGGATAGTCCGAAAGGAGACAGTCTCGAGATTGCAAGGTGGATGGAGGGGATGAGAGAATCCGGAGAGATTGAGGGGTACATCACTTCGAGAGCGGTCTACGACTCAGTGGGCTCTCCAGCTCGCCGACATGCTCTGTTGCCTGACCCCAAAGACAGAGGTGGCACTCACTTCCTACCGCTGCCATATGCTGATCTCGTTATTCTAATCGCCAGAAAGCGATTCCCGAGCAGTATCTCAAAGCGCTTGTCTGAGTCCGAGGGCGAGACCTGTTGGTGGATTCAGGATCAGTTGATTTCCGGGCTAGATTCCGAGATGCTGGAGCGAATCGGCATCCTAGTCAGGCATCGCCAAGTCAGATCGCTGATGAAGCAAGCGGAGGAGCAGCGTGACCTCACGCTCGAGCAGGCATGTCACGACACTGAGGGAGAGGTCACCGAAGGAGAGGTGCATGTCGAATTCAGAATTGAGGTGCTTTCAGGAAACGGACGACACACCATCGGGCTGGATCGGGTCATCAAGTACAGCGAGTTTAGGCACGCTACCATTTCTGCAATCAGAGACTGGGGGGTCTTACTGCAAGAAGCATCCAGACCGGTCCCCAAGGACTTCTACACCGACGAGGAGGCTCCTGCCTTCATCGACCTCAAAGAGTAGTGGCTATTTCTCAGGACTGCCTCAATCCACAGCGCCGGGTTATGATTTGCGCAACCGATATGACCTCAGGGCTAGCGAGTGAGTCCGTAATGCTGGACATAGAAGTCGATAGGTCGCTTCTCGATGTACTCTATAGAGGTCGTCTGATGGAGCTCAGAGACAGGGCCGAGGTTGAGGGGTTTAGCAAGACTGGTTCTGTCGAAGTATTGCGTGCTAGGCTGATTCAGCACCTCGTTCTCGGAGAGATGGATCTGTCTTGGGAGGGCATCCAGTCACTTACTCACAAGGAAGCGGGGGCGGTACTGAAGGTGTTCGGCATCAAGTCATCGGGCTCTCACAAGGAAAGGAGGCAGCGGCTCTGGTTACACCTGAACTTCGACTCCCGGCGTCTGAGTGTGGAACACCTAGCAGACATGGAGAGAGACGAATTGCATGAGTTGTGTCTTCGACTCGAATTGCCGCTTACAGGCACTAGGACAGTGCTAATGGGTCATGTCGCAGGAGTTCTGACGAGTCAGGGCAGAGGCTGGGGTAGAATCAAACGCAGCCTATGGAGGTCTGGCATTCCCGATGCAAAAGCAGAGGCTCCTAAGGACGAGGTCGTTGAGGAGGAGGATGAAGTTCTCGAGGTCGATATTGCCGAGGAGGCTTTCGAGGAGGCATCTCCTATTGCAGTCCTAGAGGATGCCAGAGACTTGATTGTGAAGGATCTCGACAAGACTGATTCCGAGGTTCAGGGTGCCTTGTTGACGATTGGTGCTAGGGTCGAGGAGTTAGAGAGAATGATCGGGAGTATCCTGAGAGGGCATTCGGGGAACTGGGGCTCCACGGAGGAAGGTCTGTTGTTGCGGCTGGCTGAACGACGAGGTTGGCCTTTGGACAGCGAAGAGGTTCGCTCTAGAGTCATCTCTGTGGCTACCAATATAGCCGAGTCGAAAGGGGCCAGTATCGGCGAAGGAGTCAGGACTAGAATCGATGCTGCTGCTACGATGAAAAGGGTGAGAGAGCGGATGCAATACGCCGAGACGCTAATCGAAGATGATTGATTACTCCGGAACGAGCTGGAAGAAGCCGAATCTCGGCTCCATTACTTCGCCTTGGTCTCTAGCCGAATCGATGGCATCCTCGGCGGCTTCTCTCGAGTGTCCGGCGTTGACCAGAGCGGCGACTATGTCGTTGTAGTCGACTCCCTGTCCCTTGTCTCTTGAGCGTATTGTTTCGATTATCGCCTCGACTGCATCCGAAGGTTCCGCAGGAGGTTGCGCGGCTGGGGCCTCGGGTGTTGACTGCTCGAGAGTAGGAGTAGCCTCTGGCTCGGGCTCTGTCTCGATGACACTGGTCTTGCCGGTTGCCGTGGACAATGCCTGTAGGACACCGACATGATATGCCTCGGGGTCGAACTCACCGTAGTGGCCGCGTGCGAGAATCAGTCCATCGACGAGGTCGGATGGGACTCCCGCTGCCTCTAGGGCGGCTGGAGTCAAATCACTCTCCAGTGAGGCTGCATGGGCATCGATACGCCTGAGGGTCGCATCCGCGGTCTGCACTAGCCAATTGGTGTAGCATTCCTTGTCGATAATTGAGAACTCCTCAGCCCTCAGGGATGTGAATATACCTCCGTCCTCGGTCTCAAACCATCTCGCCTTGCCGACAAGGGCGAGTAGGAATCTGTCCCCAGTTTCGTAGCGCGCCATCAACTCCTCGAAGTCAGGGTGGAGTTCTGGCTGGAATGAAGCGACGTTGAACAGGTGGGTTCCGGTGGGGTCCCTGATGTGAGCGGAGTAATTGGGGCCGCTCTCACCCTCTCTACGCTCAACTCGGTCGATTACCCCGCAGACCAACGCCCTGTTGACCTTGGCACCTATCTTAGTGATGATGAATGAGGGGTCGTACTCTCCTGATCCCTCCTCGGGCAAGGAAGCGTCCCTGTACTCGTTAGCGAAGATTCTGATGGCGCTCTGGCGGCCTACTCTGAGCCCTTGCTGCATCACAGTATCACCCCCCAACGCTGGATGACCTCGTTGGCAGCATCGTGTGCTGAAGTCGTGTCATACTCGACTTCGTCGGCCAGAAGCATGGCGCCTTGCTCGTCAACAATCGAACGACCCTTGATAATGAGACGCTTGGCGATTAGTTTCTCACGCAACGAGGCGACGAAGCCGGCACTGCCTGATTTTGAAATCTCCTCCTTGACTGATTCCTGATTGGCCCCTAAGAAAGCCTCTGAGGCATCCTTAGACAGGAGGAGTGATGCGTTTGAGATGCCGTTGTCAATCACGAACCTGAGTCTGAGATCTTCCTCACCGCGTTGTGGGCCATGCTCCCCACAGGCGCCTTCGCGCAGAACTCGTCGGCACTCCGGGCAGCGTTCGATAATTCCCGAATCAGGACGGATTGTGACTACCGTGCCGCTAGTGCTGATTCCCCGACGTGAGCCGCCATTGACTACTGATGTGAGGTCGATGTCGACCCAGTGGACTTCTGGGTCGATGGGTTCCCATGGCGCGTCTGAGAGATTAGTGATCTGGGCCGCATCGTCGATTACCAGATCTGGTGAGCCTTGCCAGTACTGGACCCTCGCTCCGGTGAGGTGCAGGAAGTCACCTCTGCTCGGCTCGGTTTCGCACCATGCTGTGAGTCGGCATCTGCCTGTGGGGTCAATCACATCGCCGCTTCGAACGACGCGCTCGGTTCCATCCTCGGAGACGAAAGAACGGCTCTCCCAGGACTCTACTTGAACTGTGACTTCGATGTCTCTCATGCCATTGCGAAGTTCCGAAATCGGTACCTTGCTCGCCTGTTCGAGGTCCTCGATGCTAACGAATGCGGAATCGTGGAAGACCTCGACTCTGGTCCTGTCACCTATGTTGACCTCGGGGGTATCTCTGAATTTCCTTATCGAAGCCCCGTCTATCTTCAGCACCGTTCCCGGCTCGTGCTCAAGAGGAACCCAAGAGAGGAACGAGATGGTGCCGCTAGAGTCGCCGAGCCGACCTCGAACTACATCCAACTCACCACTACCGTCGCGCTTTACGATGACATCTGGCTTAGACGATATCAGTCGAGCGACCAGATTGACGAAGCCTTCTCTCTGAGATGCTTCGGCTATCGATGAGGGTTCGTCACTAATCTGGACCGCGGCCGCTCCTCCTTCCTTCAGGACGGTGACGCGGGTGGTTCGATTGATGTTGAGGGAGCGTTTGTCGTTCCATTCGTTGACCGATGCCCCCTCCAAGCGCACGATTGAGCCTGGGGCAAGATTCTCTGCCTTCTCGCCCCAGTCTTTGAAATCCCAACGCTCGCGCTGGTCGCCGGACTGCCATGGATTGTCCTCAATCCATCCGAAAGCGACTTGTCTCTCTTCGCCTCGAACCATCTGCACTCTAGGAGTATAGCTGATTACCGCGACTTCGATTGTGACATTGCGGTCATCTGCATCGAGTTCGGAGAACCTATCCACCTTCTTCTCGGCCCTCTCGGGCTGGGAGATCTGCTTGAGTTCCATTCCCGTAGCAGCTTGGAATTTTCGAACAACTGAGCGTAGGGCATCTTCAGGCGGTATCAGGAACTCTTCCTCGTAACGCCTGAATTCCTCTGCTATCTCCTTCTCATCCGCATCGGGACATTCCTGCTTGACTATCGTCACCTGTGCTGCATATCTTCCTTCTTCTGTCATCCAATCACCTGCATCAATGGTAAGGACCTGAGCCTACATAAACCATTGATGCGATGACTGCGGAATCTTGCTCCTGCATCGGCATCGGGGCAACAGCAGAACGTGCGTGTTGGGGTAGACTCGGCACTCCATCGCCTCCGGGGCCAATCATCTCACTCGGCGGTTCATGAAGATGCCCATGTTGATTCGAGCCGGGCTGAGGCTGTGTTTATCCTGAGTACCCCTTGTCGAGCGACATGGCAGCGGGCGAGATGTGCAGATTCGGTGTGCTAACTGCCTCGGACCGGGCCAGTGCTGGCGACTATGAGGACCTCAGCGGGCCCGCCATTGTCGGCTTTCTAGAAGAGGCTCTGACTTCGCCTTGGGAAGTGGTACGACGACTAGTTCCCGATGAAAGGGAGGGAATCGAACAGGCTCTGGCCGAGTTGGTCGATTCGGAAGGCTGCTCGGTGGTTGTCACTACCGGTGGCACGGGACCAGCACCTCGGGATGTGACTCCCGAGGCGACCGAGGCGGTATGTGAGCGCATGCTTCCTGGGTTTGGTGAGCAGATGAGGGCGATCTCACTACGTCATGTGCCCACAGCAGTCCTGTCACGGCAGACTGCGGGAATCCGCGGGTCCTCGCTCATCCTCAACCTCCCCGGTTCACCTCGCTCTATCCGCGAGATTCTGGACGAAATCTTCGCTGCGGTCCCGTACTGCGTAGACCTGATCGGAGGGCCTTACATCACCACCGATGAGTCGGTCGTCGATGCATTCAGGCCCCCTCACGCCAGACGCGAATGATTCATGCATAGACCTCCGCTCGCCGGGCCATGGCGAAGATGAAGTCGGGCGATGTGGATAGCGACCGAGGCTCGGATGAGATGAGAGAGATTGAGGTCGCATTGGACTTTACTCCGAATGCTCTAGCCTCGCTTATGTACAGACAAGGAGATACAATGGTCCTAGCGGTCGCTACCAAGGCCGACTCTCTGCCTCGGTGGTTTCCTCGCGATGCTGACCGAGGCTGGGTACATGCCGAGTACTCGCTACTCCCTGGCT
>CAXEUQ010000020.1:0-9836 GCA_963999425.1 uncultured Candidatus Poseidoniales archaeon
GATTACTCGGATGCCGTGTTCGTGGGCAACCCGTGCGACTTCAGTCTACACGGGGTAAGGGTACTGTCGTATCACGGTAAGAGCATCGACGACTTCGTCGCACGTCTTCGTTCTGTGACTTATTCTACTCCTGAACTGGCAATGAGGGCTATGCTGGAGCGCAGGCACCTAGCTCCATCATGGGGCGGCAAGACTCCACTATCTCCAGAACCCGAGGACCGGTTGGTCATCTCGACGGTGCCTGACATCTTCGTAACCGGGCACGTTCATGGGCACTTTGTGGGCAACCACAAGGGGGTTACGATGGTTCACAGTTCGACATGGCAGGACCAGACCGACTACCAGCGCATGCTAGGCTTCCAACCTAAGCCGTGCATACTGACGGTGGTCAATCTGCACACTCACGCTACTGCATCAATCCCCTTCGCCTGAACTGGGAAAAGTCTCGCCCTCGAATATGTGCTCCCAGATGTCCCTCAAATCCTTACTGTCGACCAACGGGACTTCTGCATTCTCGAATGCGTCCCTAGCTCTCTGTCTGGCAGGATTGAAGCCGATGAAATGAGAACCAGGAATCATCATCGACAGGTCTGTGCTTGAATCCCCGACTGAAACTATGCAATCAGGGTCGATTTCCTTTATTTTGGACAGTTTCTCAACCATTATTCCCTTGTCATGTGAGTTGACTCTCGTAGGAGCCGGCCCCTGTAGCCACCCTTCTTCATCCCAGTCGAAACCATTGGCGGCCCAATCGTCTACGCTAAGCATGTTGGCGATGACGCCCACGAAGACATCGACTCCGGCAGAGACGATGGCAACAAAAACACCCCTTCGACTGAGCTCCTCCACGACATCTCGCGCACCTTCCATCAGGCTGATACCTGAGTAGCAGCGCATGATGTCATCACGGTGAATCCGCGGTTGCACCTCCGTCCACAGCCTGATATCATCAGCCATGAATTCGTCATCCGTGATTTCTCCATTGAGAAATTTCTCAAGCATCACAAGATTCTCCGTGCCGAAGTAGTCGTGAATATTCTGCCAAGACGAGCCGTTGTCAGTAAGTACTCCATCACAATCGAACACTACTGCCCTAACATCGACCATGCATCGTCCCGGGGCATTCGGGGTTTAGTCCCTGCGAGTCAGAGGTTTATGTCCATGCGCTGAGTGGGTAAGTCATGGCAGACTCGGGCAAGGCAGTAAAGGTCACCATGCTGTTCTTCGGACCTCTGGCAGAGAGCATGGGTAGAAGGGAGATTGAAGTGGCTCTGGAGTTGGGTACCACGGCTCAGCAACTCATAGAGCGATTCGATTTGACCGACCAACTTGACACAGGTCTGAGAGTTGCAATAGATGGCCAAATCGGAGTTTCACTCGACACTCCGCTGAATGATTCCTCCGAAGTAGCTCTACTCCCCCCCGTATCGGGCGGATGAGACATCCATCAGCCGAAGCATTTGAACGATGAAACCCTCGCCTAGATTCGATAACATGGCCATAGGGACCACGGAAATCGCAATTCTGGTCGGCGCTTTCGTACTTCTTTTCGGAGCCAGACGCATACCCGACCTCGCTCGAGCCCTTGGATTGGCGAAGGGAGAATATCAGAAGGCGGTCAGTGAGGTCGCTAATCCATCCTCAGCAGAGCGAGACATGGACAGAGGCGGAATGACCGAGGAAGTCGCTGAAGAGAAGTAATCATCTCCGACGACCCAGCATCAGTCTGGAACCACATTCCCTACAGTTCCCGAGATCTCTGTCAGGCGATGGAGACTCGGGTACTGGAAAAATCGAACCGCATCCGGTGCATCGCAAATCCCATGACCACATCGAACGGATTCCCTCAGTCGTAACCGAGGACCAAGTTATTCCAGCGATCTCGCATAGGTTCTGGAGCCTGTAATCATCGGTCACCAGAATAGCACCTCTCTCCAATGCCAGTGCAAGAATCTCCAAATCGACCGCTGAAAGACCCGCCATATCCCCGGTGGTGGTAGCCAGTTCACTGGCTCTGTTGATGGCCTCCTCGCTAGGAGTCGCCCAAATCAGGTCCGCAGCCTCCAAAATGAGCCCCCTGTCGGGAGAGATCCGCAACAATTCAGACCTCTGTCCAGGTACAACAAGACCTCCTCTTAGGCGCTCCACAGGCCACGCTAGCAGAGCAGCGGTGTCCAGCACCTCGCCAGTAGCCATGTACACGCGCCCGCTAACCGTGATATAGGGTCGTCTACGAGTTCTTTGCTTGCCGTGGGAAAGCAACGTATATGCCGAATATGGGGGAGCCGATGGTGTGCTGGAGGACATCACGGATTCGATAATCGACTGGGCCGATGGCTTCGGACTGCTCGGTCTAGCCATTGTCTCAGCCACCGAAGCGGCATTCCAACCAGCACCTCCTGACTTACTGGTCCTGCCCATGATATTGGGTGCAGAAAACTCGATGGAGATATCGGTGATCGTGCTAGTGGCCACTCTCTCAAGTGTTCTGGGAGCAATTGGAGGATATGGGATAGGAGCCTATGCAGGAAGGCCACTACTCGAGAGGTTCGCCAGTGAGAGTACGGTGAGCAGACTAGAGAATCTAACTATCAGATACGGTTCAGCAGGGACTTTCGTCGCCGCAGTTTCTCCTATTCCCTACAAGGCATTAGCGTGGGCTGCAGGAGCCGGCAGGATGGATTTGCGCCTATTCATCATCGCGGGTTTGTTTGGCAGAGGTCTTCGATTTGGCCTAGCAGGCCTTATTCTGGGAGTGTGGGGCGATGAGTTCCTTTCTTTGATGCAGAATCCAATAGCTTGGCTCGTAGGCAGTATTGCCGGCCTTACGCTGTTCATTCCACTAGCGAAATGGTGGTCGAATCTGGCGGATGCAGAACCTATGGACAACTGATTGTGACAAACACTACGACCCAAGACCCTTAACCACTACAAGAATCTCCGTATCAACATGGCAGGTGCGTCAGCGGGCGTGAGTCGAGTTCACTCCATCGCCTTCGCCGCCTTGGCAATGCTGGTTGTTCTAGCACCCACAGTCGCAGCAGATCAGGAGGCCACGTGGGTGCGAACCTCGCCCGGTGTCTGGATGCTTGAGGACTCTCAGGAGATTATGCTTGAACCCCATCCCGAACCCGGCCTGATTCTCAGCCCTGTGCAAGGACAGACAATAGGCTTCTCAGTGTCGATTACAACTGATGGTATCCCGACAATTTACGATTACTGGGTGATTGATGATGACTCCACACTTACTGAGGAGACCGGGCACAGTGGAGCGGAATCAGGTGAGCGAGTTTCGTTTTCAGTTCCGACACTCCCCAAAGTCTCTGTTTTCCTAGCAATCGTATTGCTTTCGCTTGCAATTGTATCGGCAGGTGACGAGCCGACCAGAGCGAAGATGGTCAGGTCGATTGGACGCTTCTCACAACTCAGAGTGTCTGAGGGCACAGGCACCCTAGCGGGGAACTACCAGAGAGGGCGACTTGAGGGATTCCTCACCGCCCATCCCGGATGCCATCTCTCAGCAATCATTCGCGCGCTCGAGATGGGAAACCATCAGGCCGTGCATCACCTCAGGATACTTGAGAATGAAGGCAAAGTCTGGTGCAGACGCGACGGTCGCCTGCTTAGATACTACACCTCAGCTGTCGACCGCGCAGCCGAGACCTCCAATTTACCCCGACCAGTCGATGCCAGCCAACTCAGTGATGTTGCTCTGATGGTGCTGCGCTCGATCGCTGAACAGGAGGCCGGGCAGAAGCCTCCGACACAAAGGGAACTGGCTTCCGAAATCGGTACCAGTCAGCAACTGGTGGGACATCATCTCAAGCGCTTGGAGTCACAGGGACTTATCAAGAGAAAAAGGAGTGGCCTGAGGACCAATAGGGAACTTACAGAGGAGGGCATTCGACTGTGGGCGACACTTGTCGAACCCCTGCCACACGCACCTTGACAAATCCAATGACCCACTCTCCTTTAAGGTGGCAAGAATAGCCCCTTAGGCAATGCCAATGAGAACTAGTGCCAGAATTGCCCCTCGCCGAATCAAAACCGGACTGTTTCTAGTCGCCCTCATGATTAGTTCAGGGTGCCTAGGTGCCACTGAGGAAATCGTCGAGGAGCCAGAGCCGACAGTAGTCTCAGCCAGTGTTGAGCTAGAAGGCACACCGACCACGACCAACGATCAGGTCATCGCAAATGCGGTGATTGAGAAAGGGACAGCTCCGTTCATTGCTAACTGGAGACTCGATGGTGCTTTGGTACAGACCTCAAACAGCCTGATTTTCGATGCCGGCTTCCTATCGGTGGGAACTCACACGATTGAGGTAGAACTCACCGACTCTATGGGTGCCTATACAGTAACAGCCGTAATCTTCACTCTACTTGAGCCGAACCGAGCACCTACGGCCTCCCTGGACCTGCCTACCGAGGGTATAGCAGGAGTCCCAGTCGATTGGTCAGTCGAGGCGTCTGACCCGGACGGTGACGTGCTGACAGTTGAGGTGGACTTCGCAGACGGAGCCACAGTTCGTGACCTCTCGGGCCAGCACATCTGGGGCGAGCCGGGAACCTACTCTGTAATCGTGACAGCAACCGATCCGCTCGGCTACATAGCAGTCGACCAGAAGGCTATCCGAATCGACCATGCGGATGCACCTACTCTAACCGTCTCAACCAATCCTTCGCCGCAAGGACGCATTCATCTTAATCTAGCAGAATCAATCACAATCAATTCACAGACTGAGGACTCAATAGGTCCTGTTTCAATCTCGATTGACTGGGGGGACGACTCAACCTCCGACCCAGCAATGGCCGAGGAGTCACATCAGTACTCCGAAGAAGGAGTGTATGTGGTCAGAGTAATCGCAACCGGGTCAACTGGCATCACCGCTGAACGCGTGTTCCACATTGAGGTTATATCGGTCGCTGATGATTTAGAGGCAGCACAACTGCAGGAAGAGCTTGAGGGCGAGGCCGAGGAGCAGTTGGATGACGAGATTGAGCAAGAACTCGATTCAGATTCAGATGGCACCGTCGATGATATCACCGATGCCCGTGAAGACGAGGAGTATGACTGGGAATCTGACTTCGACCCGGATGGCGATGGTTACTATGACGACGATCAGGAAGTCGACGACTGGATTACTACAGACGAAGAGGATGTTAGAGACGAAGTGGGCGATGAAGAGGATACCGCCTCTGTTCCAAACAGCCCCCTGATGATTCAGAGCAGCGTCACAAGGCAGGATGAAGGTCCTTCTGAGGAGGAACTCGCACCCATACCTTCGGAATACGAAGCCAGAGTCGAGATAGTCGATCCGGTGTTCGATGAGGCATGGGGCGAGATCGACGACTCATCGATGCAGGAGCAGACGTACTCACGCTCAATCTCGCAAGTCACAGCGACATGGTGGAATGACACCTTCTGGGAGGACTGGGACCAAGACGGAACCGCAGAAGTCCAGTGTCACCGGAGTGTAGGTGTGTTCTGGTTCGATTCTGATGGTATCGCAGGTCCCGAACGCATCATCCTTGTACGCAACGTACAGTGCTCGCACGACCGTGATGGGGACGGCCACGATGATCTCTTTTTCACTCTCTTCAGAGGTATGGACATGGTTGACCACAACTCAGACGGAATCCCCGAGCGTCATGATGTCCTGACTCGTACTGTCTGGACTTGGGACAACGGAAGTTATGAGGATGTGAATATTCACCTATTCGTTCACGCCCGTACCGATGCCGACCAAGACGGCAACCTTGAGCGCAGGATCATACTCAATCGAGACCGCAGGATGGTAGACCAAGGGATCAGCTCAGTCCTCACTGCCTACTACTCTCACTCTAGACTCATCCACCGCATCGATTCCAATGATGATGGAACACCCGAGCGCTGGATGGCTATAGACCACACATCATGGGTATGGGATCCTACTGAGGATGGCAATGCCGACCGCCATCGCGACAACCTAAGAGCCGTTGTCACCAGAGATACCAACTCCGACGGCAATATCGATGTCGTACGTGCGCTTCAGCAGAACACAGCCGAGTTCGACAATGACTCCAACGGGGTAGTCGAGCTGCAGTGGACTTGGCGAGCAGGAGTTCGCAAAGTCGACACCGACCACGATGGAGACCTCGACTACACTGCGAGGATGAGGGGCTGGCATCAACACTGGGATTGGGGAATGGTCGAGTACCACATTCACCGCTTCGCCCTGACTCGCATGGTCGACGATGATGCAGACGGCCATCTTGAGTGGAAGCACAGAACCATACACATGTCGAACGCGACCGACTGGGACTTCGACCGGCACTTGGAACAACGTGAGTCATATACCGCTACTCTAGTCTGGTGGGACGCCAACGAGGATGGCTACGAGGAACACGTATTCAGGAGGGTCAAGGAGACCAATTATCTCAATCAGCACGCAAACGGCTGGACTGAGCAGAACGAGGAGACCCGCTCGACGGAAGTTTGGAGGAACTCAGTCAATCAGCCACAAGTAAGGCGTATCAAGGTCGCCGAGTTGACTTCGTGGGATAACAACACGGATGGCAGCCCTGACACCTACTCGTTCCTGAGCAGGACATGGCAGGCGAGAGACACAGACAACGACGGCTTCCTCGACCGCAGGGTGTTCCACCGTCATTACATGGCGGCAAGGGATGACAACGCAGACGGCAATGTGAACTTCGCCTTGAACTCCAACATCTGGCACGCAAGAAATCTCTCGCTCTCATCCAGTGGCACGATAGAAACACTGCAGGAGGCATATCTCTCGCACAGGGTATTCGAGTGGGACATTAACCCGCAGGGACATGCTCACCACACCAATAGCACATGGGTCGGATTCCATATCGACTATGTCGCAGGAACCTCCCAGGGAATCACTGTAACTGTCATCACCATAGATTCGAATCAGGATGGCACGCCAGAGTCGCAGACCATCACCTCAGCAGGCAGCGGCAATCCCCCTTGACGAATTGTTATGGGGGAGGTGTCTCTCGTCACCTCGTCGCTCCTGTGGTGTAGTTCGGTCCATCATTCCGGGTTTTCATCCCGGCGACTCGGGTTCGAATCCCGACAGGAGCACCATTAATCGACCTCTAGAACAGTAGTAGATATCCCCATCGTGGAAGCCCTATCGATTACTATCCTCGTCCACTTGCTGGTTGGCGAAGGCATAGCTAGTATGTGTGAAGCACCACTCAAAATCTTCTCAGTCAGTGTGTTCGGAGCTTCGGCTCGCCCCCTGTCGACAAGACTGCGAGCAGGGTCACTCCATTCCTCAGTGAACACTGCAATAGCAACTGAGTTGTTGTCCGCCCAACGCTCGGCCATGTAGTCAACACCACTCGCACCACCAACGATGATCATGTCAGGATAACCATTCTCATCTATCCAAGACTCCACTGCATCTTCGAAAATCATGAAGTCGTAGAATCTGCTAGACCCCACGATTGCGAGGTTGATAATTTCCCCATCGCGGTTGAGATCCTGACTACCGAGCCGCTCGACTGTGTCCTGTCCGGAGGTTCCTGCCATAGCGGCCGGATGGGGGTAGTACGAAATAAACATCCGCTAGAAAACCGCTATTCAGTCGTTTTCTTCCTGGTTTCGCCTGATTAGGAATAGCAGCAGGATGAGTACGAGTAGAATGACGGGCAAAGCCTTCTCCAAAGGACTGGAAGAAGGCGTGCAGCACTCTGTTTGAGGATAATCTTCTGGATTCATAGGATCGGTTCCAGCCTGAACTTCTTGTTCATCATTGAATCCGTCATCATCGGAATCAGGATCCAAGGGGTCGGTTCCGTTGTCCAACTCCTCCTCATCCAGCAGACCATCATTGTCATCATCTCCGTCCAAGGAGTCGCAGAATCCGTCGGAGTCCCAATCCGAAGGTTGTGAGTTTGAGTCGAGAGGGTCTGAGCCACAGACTGTTTCGGTAATGTCGTCGAAACCGTCGTTGTCATCATCGCTATCTGCTTCATCGTCAATCCCATCTCCATCGTTGTCCGGAGGATATTGGCACGAGCCATTATCCACCTGTGCCTGCGGGTCCCAATTCAGAGCAGTAGAGTCAGTACAACCCATTCTGGGCGGGAGCGGCCGGTATTCTAAGGAAGCGACGAAACCATCTGGCCATTGGTAAGTGCTATTCTCATCCCAGTTGTGTAGGGCATGCTCGCCCAGAGTAGCCTTGCCCACTGAGAAGGAGCTTGCAATGTGGATGACTCCTTTGTGATTGTCCACAACGAAGTACTCCGGCCACTTCGCCATTCCACCGGAGATCGCCCACTGCCAAGTACCGTTCTCGGAGATTCCAGCGACGAACATGTCCTGATGATTAAAGGCGGTTGAATGCCACAAAGTCGTGTGGCCGAAGGTGTAATTCAGTGAGTAAAAGCCACCAGCTACCACCGCACCTGTCACGCACCCGCTCCCACCGGTAATCACATCCTCGTCTTGTTCCAGTGGTGCGCACTCCTCGACCACTGTGATTCCTCCAGCATCATCGGTCCCATCGCCCTCGATCCCCCTAACCCACAACCACTTCCCATTTCCATCCAACTTGGCTACGAATACATCTGTTGATGCCGGCATAACTGATGCCGATCCAACTTGGACTGTGTTGCCCAACCTTGTAACCGTATGATTGCTGGGATCTCTGAATCCTAAGGAATCAGAGTTGAATCTACCTATTACGTAGGTCATACCGCTAGAATCGACATCCAAGTCATACCCCTCCTCTCCTCGTTCCCCTCCTGCAACAGAGACCCAAGACCACAATCCATGAGGGGACAACCTAGCCACGAAGGCCTCAGAGGTACCAGATTTGGTGTTAATCGCCTTGTGCGGCAAGAAGTAAGCCGCCTGTTCTGTGAAATAGCCTGTAAGCATCACATCTCCATATTCGTGTATCGCCACGCCATAGACCTCTTCGTTGCCGAGACCCATGATTTGGGCGTGCCAAACATAAGAGGCATTACTGTCGAATTTGATTGCGAAGACGTCTCTGGTTCCATTCAAGCCACTATTCGACATTGACTTCGGAGGATTCGATAGGTTCGAGCTGCTGCCACCGAACTGTATAGTTGAGGACATGAATGAACCGACGGCCACGACCTTGTCATCCGGCCCAACGCAGACCCCAGAGACCTCATCTGAATGAAGTCCAGAAATGGATTCAGCCCATAGCCAGTAACCATCCTTGCTGATTTTCGCTACGAATCCGTCAGAGGTAGGTTGGGTTTGCAGTCCCACCCTAGGAGTCTGATCCGCGTTGGTCAGCGTGAATGGGTCGAATGAACTGTTGTTGGACATGAATCCCCCGGCTACATAAGCATCCCCATTAGAGTCTATAGCCACTGAATTTACCCAATCGTAGTCACCTCCTCCCGCAGACACAGCCCACTTCCACTGTGAGCCGGATAACTTGGCCACGAAGATATCACTGGTGTTCTCCCAAGGAGAAAGGCCGGGCACTGATGAGAGGGTGTATGGCCCTAGATGGAGGTCGTACAGGAAATTTCCAACGACGATAATGTCTCCAGTATTCGGATCAACTGCGATGTCGGTGACTTGGTCCTCCCACCAGCCTCCCAGAGACACTGCATCGGACCACTCCGGAGGAGTGACTGCTTGGGCTGCTGCCGTTTGCCCCATCGAGAGCACCAGTATCGAGACCAGCACCCAGGAAGCGCGAAACTTGCTCACGCAGTAAGATGGGCCACGTCCGTTATTGTGTTTTCCTGATTAATGCTAGTTCGGGCACTACTTGATATCAGACCGTCCGTTCGAATTGACTGAGGGGAGGCCATGGCTCTGAACATCG
>CAXEUQ010000021.1:0-9728 GCA_963999425.1 uncultured Candidatus Poseidoniales archaeon
CACGTGTGCCTGTTCCGTAGCTCGCGAATTTCTTCGTAAACTTGTTCAATTGGACATTGAATTCGAGGAGATAGATCTCTGGGTTGCTGGCAGTGTAAGGCGTCACCTGTGCCCAGTTACCTTTCCAGCTACCTGCTATGTACAGCTTTGTGCTGGTGTTTTGGACGACCTGCATCCTCTTGCAGCGGAACGGGGGACTTGTTGAGCCTGCAAACACGCTGAGGACTGTAGGGGTGAGGGTGTTTGGGTCGAGGAGGCAGCGCCGGCCGAGGCGCGCGCCGCGCGCCCGCAGCCGCGGCGGAGGCCAGTTCTCGCTGCTGCCGCGCCAACGTGGCCGGTGGCGAAGCGGACGATGACCGCGACGGCGCGTAAATGCGAGGGCACGTGCTGGGTGGCGGCGGAGAGCCGGGCCGAAGCGGCGCGCGCCGGCCCGGGAAGCATCGGCGAGGTGTCGCCACCGCCGAGGTCGCAGCTCGCTCTGTCGCCGCCGGCGCAGCGCAGGGCGCGCGCCTTGTACAGTAGACGGCAGGTGGTGACGCTGTCGCGCGCGTTGGCCCAGCTCGGGCGGCTCTGGATCTCACGCAGCTCGTCCGCCAGCAGCTGCGCCGCGTAGAAGTCCTGCAGCCGCTCCGAACATCATGCCCTGCTCCTCAAAACTGCTACCGGCCAAATCCCTGAAAGCTAGAGTCATGGCACCGGTCATGGGTATCACGAACACAGCGAAGCGGGTCACCCACTGTCTGGGAGTGGGTGCCCTACCCATTGGTCTGAGTATCACTGAACTGGACTTGTGTATCACCTGCCACTCCGCTTCGGCAGCTCCAATCTTGAGTCTCTGTAGCACAGCAGGCCTGATTCCAGGATCCGCCGAGTCTAGGCCGGTGACTTCTCCTCTTCCGGTAATCAGTTTGAGTCTGCCCAAGTCAGAGCGGCGTTCTAGAAGTCGCTCGGTGAGTGCTGAGGATGAAGCAGCATCCAATCCATGCAGATCCACGACCAGAACTCCTCTGTCCCTCCGGACCTGCTCCTCAACGGTCCATTCCAAGCCCTGTGATCCGGGAGTCATATCCTCAATCTGTGCGAGGATGGCCCTGACTTTGTTCACCTCAGCCTCCCTGATGGATGTCATATCCTTGCCAGAAGTAGACTGCTCCCTCAACCGGTGTAAAGCGAAGGTAGCTACGATTACTGAGGCTGCTATGCCTGAAACAGCGCCTGAACGAACGGCCTTAGGAACATCCGGGTCATCGAGACCACTGAGGAAGATGACGACGAATGAAGCCATGACTGCGACCATAGAGCCGACCACAACTCCGAGCCAAAGGGCATCTCTCACACCTAAGTCGGCCACAATCACCGGACGAAGTTATCGCTCAAGAGTTCAGGGGGTGGTCGGGATTAACATCAAATGCCATTCAGTAGTGGAAATTACATGGTCCTGCGCAACGGTCTGGTCAGCCGCGACAGAGAGCACAGAGTGGCCAGAAACATCGCCGCTGTAGCGGGGGCGTACCTGTTACTCTGTTTCCTTGCACCACTATTGATGCCGGAGGGAACCGTCCCAGAACTCTCCGGCCGAGCGAACACATTCGATTACATGAATGAAGGAAGTTGGGGCAATCAAGACCATGGTGAAGATGCGAAAATGGGGCATGACCAGTCAGTGCATGGCGGGACATTCGCTTGGTCGGAGTTGAATCCGCTGTGGGCTTTCGTCTACGCCTTTGGTGATTTGAACTGTCATCAGAAACATGAGCGTTCTTGGAAGATAAACGGTAACCAGATGCCGGTCTGTACTAGAGATGTGGGTATTTTTCTCGGCATAACCATAGGGGCGGCAATATTCAGTCTTCGTGGGTTGAACAGATGGACCGTGCGAGATACTTTCCTGTCAGTCTTCCCCGACGAGAAAGTAGAATCATTGTACCTCAAGGATCGTAGAATGGCAGCCATGCTGATACTCGTCGCTTTGGGTCTCATGCCCATGGGTATCGATGGATTCACCCAGCTTCTCACCACTTACGAGTCGACCAATCCTGTGAGAGTGATTACTGGGGCGTTCTCCGGATTGGTAATCGGTTGGTGGTTCGCCTCAGCCCTATGTGCCAGAGCAGTGTACTTTGAGGAAGATCCGCGAAGAGTTGGACTTCCGGCCAATGCTAGGCTGATGATGAAGTAGTCACGCTGCGCCCTGCCACCAAGATACCAACCCACTAGGCCCTGCTGGTGGGCTGCCTCCCTCCGCCCCCGATCCGAGCAGAGAGATTCTTGCCAAGGTGTCATTGATCGCTGATGGGTGCTGGCCGGACCTCACTATCTGACCCATCGCATACCTCGGGTGCGTCTTGGGGTTGTCCTCCATCCACTTCCTGATTACCTCCTTGAGCGGCCAAATTGCCAGAATTGACATTCCCGCTGCTCGGTAGCGCTGCCTCAGCAGAGAACGTGGCGCCTCACTTCCGAGCAGCGACTTATGCTTGTGGACCCAATCAGTACGCTCGTGAAGGAACTTGATAATCCTCTGAGTATGACGCTCGGAGACGGCTCTGACAGGGCCCAAAGCAGTCCTGAGTTCTGAGATATCAGCAGAGGGGACGAGGGACAGAGTTCCGCATATCGATGCCATTGAGTGCGATAGTATGCTTTTCGAAATATCCACTCTGGATTTGTCGGTCAAGTCATCCAATACCGAGGAGAGTTCGTTCTGAGCATCGCGTATTGCCCTCCAAGGGGCGATTCCTCGCAGCCAGTCCTTGCCCGAGCCTGATGGCTCGATGCCAATTCCACTTAGAGTGGTCTGTCCCTTGCTGGTCCTCAGCAGCCTGCGGATGAGATGGCGCTCAACAGTCTCCACATCTACGTTCAGAGGTGTGTGGCGATTATGCATGAATCGGCGTATCCTCTGGGTTAGATCTGTTCTGAACTCTGCCTCGGTCCCCTCGTTGAGGACTGGTCCGATTATGGCTCCCATGTCGAAAGGAGTGGGCATATCGATCTCTCCTGAGAGAAGCGAGGCGTAGCCCTGACGGATTCTTCTCTGTAGGTCGGTGGTCTCAAAGTACTCTTCCTTGTCACTGAGAGAACGGAGAGTGCCGCTCCTGATTCGATTCATCGCTACCTCAGGATCGCAGTCGACCCAAATGCAGAGGTCCGGAACCAAAGCGGCTGAGTTCAAGTTCGCTACTCTGTCTACTCCGGCCTCACCTACTATTCCCTGATACACCAATGAGGAGTGGATATTCCTCTCACTGACAACGACTCTGCCTTCCTCCAGTCTCGGCAGAATCCAGCCGTGAGAGTGGTCGACTCGATCGGCTGCGAACAACCCGGCCTCCTCCTCGGGAGACATCTTCCTCTTGCGGACCGCTTCTATAGCGAGCCTGCCCAGAGGGTGCTCCCTCCTAGGCTCGCCCGTCACCTCAACGGAGGTGAAGGAGAAGTCCCTCTGTAGCACCTCGGAGACCACTTTGGTGGCAAGTCCCTTGCCACTTCCGTCTCCGCCCTCGATGGATATCAGATACACGGAATCCTCCTGCTAGTCCCCCGAGTAATCGGTGAACTGGTCTCTAGACAAGGTGACCATTCCCATTCCAAGTAATATCAGCATTGGACCAACGAACAGCATCCCTCTGCTCCACAGACCGAAGAATGCTAACCACCATGTCTTACGGTAACGATCCCCTCTGTAGGCCTCTAGACCTCCGACCATTCCGGCCAGACCGGCTAGTAGAGTCATGGCAGCAATCACAGAACCAATCAGAACAGACTCAGAGAGATGGCTTTCTCCCGACATGTCGAACTCGTCAAGTCCATCTCCGGGCGTCAGAGTGACGGATATCTGGGCATGGTCTCCGGGAACTAGAGTAATCTGGACAGTTCTGTTCTCTGGGTGCTCAACTAGTAGGGTCGAGGTCCTTCTCGGAATGTCCTTGACAGAGAATCTTCCTCCTGAGTCGGTCTGATCCTGTCCAATCACCAGTCCTTGCGAATCGATGACCGAGACCGAGACTCCTTCTGCCGGCTCTCCCCCTGTCTCGCTGTCCTGAAGAGCTGTACTGACGATTCCGTTTACGTCGGCTACGCCGTCGGATCCATCCAACTGGCCGGACAGGATTTCTCCGACATTAGTCGAAATTAGTGCTATTCCGAGCAGCAGTCCTAGCAAGCTGCCTAAGAAAATCATCAGACCTCCAGCAACTCTGGTAGCGGAGTCCACTGACAGGTCATGCAACCACAGCTCCATGGCACTGTAGTCATCAAATTCGTCTCCATTTGACTCGGTCATTGCTCCTCGGCCTCCCGCTGTGGTACTGTGCTAATCGCCCGCGGCTGTTCATTTTGCCGCTTGATGACAAGTAGAATCAGGAATTGCATTATTGCACTCAAGAGTCGTATCGAACTGAGGAAGATTATGAGTGCTGCGATTAGGAAAACCGGCCATACTGCGCCCAGAATTGTCACAATCAGATTTTCGGAATCGGACTTGCTGACTTGCTCCTCGGAACCGAAGGAGACCAAGTGCATCGAACTCCAATTCTTGCCGGTCAGCAGAAATCCCTCACTCTCGGCGACGTAGGCTATCCCGTTGAGAACAGCATTGTGATCATCCGGCTCTCCCTGCGAAAGGGAAGACGCGTCAACTGTCTGCAATACATCGCCTGAGGAAATGTCGATTGAGACAATCAGATTGCTTCTCCAAATGTTCGCATATACCTTATCGCCTACGCATTCCAACTCGTTCAGCATCCCAACCTCTGCTCCGCCATCGCTTACAGTTAAAGTTGAGATGATGGAGAAGTCCGCTGGTTCCCTGATTGAAAGTTCGGAAGTCCCATTCGACATCACCAGATGGGTCCCGTCGAAGCACAGCCCCCAACCCTCTCCTGAGTAAGATAGGTTGGCCACCAAATCGAATGTATCGATATCGAAGACAAGTGCCTTGCCCTGCTTCCAAGTCAGCATGTATATGCTGTCATTGACGATGGTGATTCCCTCTCCGAAATAGGCCTCGTCAAGCATCGTCATTCGAAGCACTTCACCACTGGATGGATCTACCTGTCGAAGGCTCGAGTGACCATATAGGCCAGTACTTTCGTAGAGAAATCCATCGTGCATCTCCAGCCCCTGTGTGAAGGCCGAAGGGTCATGAGAGTGAGTCGAAATCAGGGTCATCTCAGTAGTCGAGCTCTGGGCCGAGACAGAATAGGGTGAGAACAGTAAAAGCGCACCAATTAGCAGGGCGGCTAAGCGACTATTCGCAACTATTCGTCCTCCCACGTACGAACGATGCTCCATCGATGTTAAAATAGGTCTTTGAGCGCAATGAGACCTGTAGCAACACGGAGTGTTGAGTATGAAATCCGGCTTTGGTAGCGTATCACACAGAGTCGCGGTATCGTTGGTGCTCTGCATGGTCATCGCTAGTCTCTCCCCTGTGGCATTGGCCGGGTCCGGCCAGAAGGATATCGGTCCTGCGGTCATGTCTGCCGATTTAACCGACTTCACACCCTCTATTGAGGGCAAGCAATACATGTTCACAGAAGATTCCGAACCCGTGTTCTCTGCCACAGGACACCTCAAGATGGAATGGAGAGATGCTGGCTATCCCGGCCTTGTGCTGCCTTTCTCTCCCGGATACATCAGTTCAAAGTCGAGTATGCGGGCATGTTCAAACGCTTGGAGCCAAGGGGACACGGGGAACATCTCCACGGCCGGAGGGACTGTAGCAGTAACCGCTCAGAAGGTATCGACTAACTCAGCCATTCTAGTGGAGAATGACCAGGTAATTCCATCGACCACGATTAACGACATCGCTTCGACTTGGGAATCGACGATTTACCCGACAAACACAGCGTACTTCGGATCGGCTCCCGATCTCGATGACAACTGCCAGATTGAGATTGTCCTGCTCTCCATCGATGGAGCGGGTGGCACGGGAGGATATTTCTCTCCCGGACTGTCATCAGTCAGAGAATCGGTTTTCGTCGATGTAGACGACTTGGATTGGAGGAACACCATCCTAGCTCACGAGTTCGAGCACCTGCTACACAACAGCAGAGACCCCTACGAGTTTCTCTGGATTGACGAAGGGGCTGCAGACATGGCAGCATTCCTCTGTTTCGGTGTGACTTCTACATTGACTGGTCACGCTAACGAATGGTCGCTCGATAGCAGCCTCAGTGTCAGATGGTGGAACGGCAGGATTGCCGACTACGGTGCCGGCTTCATGTTCATCATGTATCTTGCCGATAAGCTCGGTGGCGGGGCTGCTATTCAGAGATTGGTGGCCGACACAGCCACGGGAGGGGCGGGCATAGAGAATCTAGCCCAGAATCCAGAGCCTGGCTCGACACCGATAGGTACGACCATGAGCGAGATTTTCGCGAACTTCAGCGCCGCTGTGGCTCTCGATAGCGCGCAAGGAGCATTCGGTTTCTCCAATCTCGACCTCAGTGCAGGATGTATTGCCGCTTACATCTGCAAGGCCCAGATGAGTGGTTACAACGACCAGTGGGTCGGAGAGTGGAACAGTTCAAGTCAGAATTTCGAGGGCTGGGGCATGCGTGCGTACAAGTTCTCTCAGGGAGTTGGGACGCCACTAAATCTGATGGTGCAGCCAACCCTTTTCGGCTTCAAGGGAGTCATAATGGCTCGTGATTCCGTGTCCGGTGCTTGGACTATGTCAGGTATGAGAATAGACTCCGGCACAGGTTCTGTGACAGGTTTGGTTCATGGATTTGGCAACACCACAAACGAGGTCTGGTTGCTGACTTGGTACGAATCAATGGTAACTGACTGCGATTACAATTATCTCACCTGTGGCCTAACTACGGGTTCTTATCCTACAGCCTCGGCCACCGTGTTCGCCGGCCTAGTCACGAATCCTGCTGAAGTGCAAATCGATACCATCACTCCGTTCGATCGAGACGAGAACGGCCTCGACGATAGTGTGCGATTGGATCTTGAGGTGCAGTCCGATGCTTTCTTTGAGATTCTAGAAGTCACAGTAGATGCATATGTGAACAACACCTTGACTGACTCAGTAGTCTTCGATGTCACTGCAGGTAACAGCATCCCCTCACCCAGAAGCGTATGGTTCACGCCCCCTGAGACTGGTTACTGGACGTTTGGGATAGAGATTCGTGACGTGACCGGACAAATTGTGGATCAGGCGTTCACCCTTCCTCTTTCCCTAGCCAATATGGAGCCTGTTGCCTCAGGCTCGATATCTACCTCGAATACCCAGACTTGGCTTCCAATAGCCATGTTCGGATCGGGTTACGACTCTTGGGGATTCGGCCAGATTAACGGGACTTTCAGCCACAATGATACTCCTGTAGGATACATCTGGGACCTAGGTGACAACAACTCTTCCAGTCTCAAGAATCCTACGCATCCCTACCTCGGTGCAGGCGAATATGAGATTATTCTGGTAGTTCGGGACCAAGGAGGCTACTATTCTGAGTCTCAGAGTTGGAACATCTCCGTCAATGACAGCTCCGACCCTGTGCCAGAAATCTCTGTAGATGGAGTGGTAATCAGCGACGAATTGGTACTGCTTACTAACCAGAGAGTCCAATTCTCCGCGAGAGGCACGACCGACAATGTACCCAATGAGGAGTTGATGTTCACATGGGATTGGGGAGATGGGGAGGTAGAATCCGCTAAGGGGATGGTTGAGGCTGGGCACTCTTGGGTCGATGGGAGTGCTGACGGGATAGTTTACACCCTAACTCTAACCGTTGACGACGGACTGCATGAAGTGGAGCATGCAATCTACATCAAGGTGCTAAATCGCCTGCCAGAACAGATTTTCGACGAGCCTCTCCAAACTAGCACACTGACTCCGCTCACTATGCCTACTGTATTCGAGGACTCAGATGGCATGATTGTTGAGTATCATTGGTACTTCGAAGGGGGAGTCAATATGGATGGGTCTGGAATGACTCTAACATCCGACTACTCATTTACCGAATCAATGCTGCAAAATCCAGTAGTCGGTTGGCTTGAACCGGGGCTGAAGAATGTGACCCTGCAGGTCACTGATGACGATGGTAATGCGTCCACCACAGTGCTGCAAGTCCAAGTTTTCAACCAGAGGCCAGTGGCAGTATTCTCCCGGCCCTCGGACGGGACCGTGGAAACACAATACAACTTCGTTAGTGAGTCATTCGACCCGGATGGAGACACAGCCCTACTGCAGACAATATGGGAGATTTCAGGTCTAGACGAGCCGGTCTACAACGTGTCTTCAGTTAGCCATACCTTCCTAGAGCCTGGACTCTTCACGGTGAGTCTGACTGTTATTGACGACAGAGGTCTCACCTCTGCCACTAAGTCTTACTCGATCAACATAGCCAATCCGCTTCCAGTTCCGAATCTCGAATTCAGTTGCCCCGGAGTCAATGGGACTGTACTCGATGAACCCCCTCAGGATGAAGATGGAATCATCTGGATGGTTCCACGTACTCTAGGAGGAGATGCATTCGTATCTCCGGGAGATCCCATCAGATTCGATGGTTCTGGCAGTTTCGATGCTGACCCGAAGTTCGTAGGTAGGACATCTACCGACCCACAGTCCTCGGAGTGGAATGGAGTAGTGTCTTGGATTTGGGACTTCGGTGACGCCAGCTCCACAGTTAGCGGGCCGGTGGTATGGCACTCGTTCGAGATTCCTGGTACCTACACGGTGACTCTCACTGTGGTGGACGGATTTGAGGGCGGAGAGACCAATTCAACCAGTCTTACCGTTCATGTCTCAAGGGCTCCAGTGATATTGACTGACGACCCAATATCGGCCGACTATGTCTCGATTGGAGACCCTGTATTCCTGAATTACAGTGCTACAGACCGAGATCTGATTGACGGGATAGAGGCCTGGATGGATTTGGATAATCTCGATGATAGCGACGGCGATGGAGATCCTGCTAATGACCGGGACAGGCCCCTTACAGGGCCGTTAACAGTCAGATGGGATCTCAACGCACTCCAGGACTCTGACTTGGATGGAGATACCCGCAATGACTGGATTTGGGGCAACCAGACTTGGAGTCAGGCAGGTGAGATTAGAATCCTGATGGAAGTCTGCGATGGAGTGGGAGTATGTGCCACCGAAGAGTACGTAATCACAGTGCTTTCGATTCAAGAGGACGATAGTCCCAAGTCGCTTTCCGACCTAACTTGGAAGGATCTAGTACCGAACAGGCAGAGCGCTCTGCTTCTGGCTCTAGTAGCGGCGGTCCTACTGCTTGGATGGTTAATCATGCGTGAGAAGGACGAGGAGGAAGTCGATGCCGAGGAGATGCTTGAGAATTACGATGTCACCGAGGTCGAGGCAGAGGGAGGTCTGCCCGGGATGGACCAACACCGTCCACCTCCGCAACCTAAGTATCTGACAGTAGAAGAGCGAAGAAACAAGGAGTCCGGATATATCCGACCTATTCGGACGAGGAGGCGCTGAGGGTGGTAAATCGGCGAAAGGCGCGCGTAGCGATTGCTCTGAACGCATCCCTTCTCATGCCCATGTTGGCTGTGCTTTTGGCCGTAATCGCCACTCCAATGGTGTCTGCCGCTGGTTCCTGTGACGTTCCTGCCAGCAACCCACCCGGGACAGATCAGTATTTCCAAGAACATTCTCAGAATTTCTAAGAAATTTCTTAGAAATTTCTAAGAAATTCTGGGAAATTTCTAAGAAACTCTGAGAATTTCTAAGAAATTCTTAGAATTTT
>CAXEUQ010000022.1:0-9361 GCA_963999425.1 uncultured Candidatus Poseidoniales archaeon
CATATTCCTTGGAATCATACAGATTTTCGATTACATCCTGATGATTCCTATTGTTGTCCTCTCATTCTCAGTTCTGATTTACGGTCTAGTACTATCACTAGAACAGCGCAAGCGAGAGATCTCCATCCACCGTGTAATCGGCGGAACCGAGGGTACACTTACTGGCATGATTATGCTTGAGTTGGCGGTAACCAGCATGTTCGCTTGGTTTGCTGGATATACTCTCGCACTACTATCTGTGCCACTGGTTCTCGATGCGGTTGGATTCATGTCTTTCAGATCGGGAGGAATAGAAATCAATCCGACCCTTAGTCTGGTTACGACCATTGTAATCATCCTGCTTACAGTAGGAGCATCCCTTGTCTTTGGTAGATCTAGAACTAGGGATTTCCTCAGAATCGAGATAGATGAAGGAGTCAGAAAGGTAACTGAGGTAAGAGAGCCTAGGACAGGGCTGCATTTCCTGTCTTTTGGTATCGGACTTCTAGCCTACGCGGAGAGCTGGATTGAGGGTAATGGAGGCTGGGGCTCGATTGGCTCTGAAGGTCTAATTTCAAACTTCATTGTCGAAGCCTTACTGTTCCTCCTAGGCCCATTCTTCCTGTGGATAGGCGGCGCACTGGTACTGGGAAGAATTGGGGCTGCTGGACCTCGAATACTCACCGCACTACTATCCTGGTCTCCCGCAGTCTCTGACATCAGGAGAGGTCTGAAAGGTTCAGGCTCATCGGAGTCTGTAAATCGCTTGGCCGTGATTATGCTACTCACACTGTCTATCGTCACTCTAGCAGCAGTACAAGGATACACAGGAACTGTGGTCGATGAGCGTACTACATCTGCTCAGACTGGAGCCGACCTGCAAGTCCAGTTTGATTCTGCAGTCACCGAGCAGCAAGCCAGAGATGAGGTGATGCTGGCAATCCAGAGGGCAGGAGACAGCGAAATCACGGACATATCTTCAATGACCTCGGTTGCTGATATCTTCACCAATCCGAAGAGCCAGAACTCTTTGGTCAGGACATGGGTTCTATTCGACGGACATGAGAATACTCTGATCTGGGACACTCAGACCGTCCCTAGAGACGATATCGACGCAGCAGTATCTCTGTGGTCGAGCGGCTCATTCACCGCCGGTGCGGCAGCCGTAGACGTGTTCAAGGATCTAGAAATAGGGAGTTCACAGACAATCGAGTATACCGAGTATGACTTTGAATTAGGACCCGACTTTGAATTCATAATTACTACGACTGTTACTGAGTCAACGACCCAATATCAGGGGCGCCACCAGTGGGTTCCCGGACTTTCCTCCACCGAGGCGGAGCAGGCCATAGTAATCGGTGAGTCCACCTACAGGGAGTTAGTAGGGAATGCAACTGCAGATTCATACACCTCGACAAGATGGTTCTTTGAGTTGTGCGATCAGTCTGAGGGGGACTGTGCAGATGCTCTAAGAGCAGTCAACGCTGAGATTTCAAACGGCAACGGGGTCAGCGCCGCTCAGGACTGGTCAACTGCCCACAGAGAAAATGAGCGTAATGGCGGGCTTATCTTCGGTACTCCTGGGCTTCTAAGCCTACAATTCATAGTTGCTTCACTGGCCTCAGTTGCTTCCGCTTTCGTATTCCTCTCACTAGTATTGACTCAGAGGAAGAGAGAGTTGGCAATCCTACAGGCGATTGGAGCCAGCCCTAACCAAGTAACTCGACTGGTTCTATTCGAGATTCTGTCAATTCTAACCGTCAGTATGGCTCTAGGAGTTGTTCTCGGACTCGCCATCGCCGAGTCGTTCAACGGCTTCTTTGGAGTGTTCGGATATATTTTCCAATTATTCCTCGGTCAGAGCGCTCCAATTGATAGAGACCTTGTCTGGCCATGGTTCGATCTTGCACTAGTCAATGCATCAGTACTTGTCGCAGTTCTTTTGGCATTGATTTACACTACACGCAGGGCTCTGCAGGCCGATTTGGCAGTGGTATTGAAGGGGGAGTGAGATGACGGAGAGGACTGAGATTCTGAAGTCTGACGGACTTTATCACGTCTACGAATCAGGTGCCGAGGATGGTAACGTAGTTGCTCTAAGAGGCTTGCATGTCACTGTCTACGAAGGTGAAGCAGTAGCAGTAATCGGACCTTCAGGTTCTGGTAAATCGACCCTTCTGAAGTGTCTTGGTGGTCTGATGAAGCCGTCTGCGGGGGGTGTCGAACTTACAGGAAAAAGAATGACAAGACTCACTGGAACAGAGTTGGTTGATCTCCGCCAGAAAACGGTCTCATTCATATTCCAAGACTCAAATCTACTACCTCATCTCAACGCATTGGACAATGTCGCCCAACCCCTCCGTCATCAGGGAGTACTCCCCGGTGAAGCCAGATCTAAGGCGCAGGCGCTGTTAGATCGCCTTGGCATGGGTAATAGATCTCGTGGAATGCCCGAGGAACTCTCCGGAGGAGAGCAGCAGAGGGTTGCGATAGCTCGAGCCCTCATCACAGAACCTAAGCTGATTCTAGCAGATGAGCCAACTGGATCGCTGGACCCGATTACCAGCAGGGAGGTCCTCGAGTTATTCGATACCCTTCACAAAGAAGAGGACGTTGCCTTCTTCCTTGTCACACACAACAGAGAGGTCGCAGCTTTTTGCGAACGCTCGCTTGAACTTAGGGACGGACGCTTCGTGGCCCAGCATGGAACAGATGTGGACATTGCCGACCTATCTGGCAGCCGCGAGTTAATCATCGACGATACAGGCACCGTAACTCTACCTCCAGACATACTGACTCAGATTGGTGGCCCCGGGAGATTCGAGATTCCAAACATTGTGCGCGACTCTCTCAATCTTGAGAGGGTCTCAGATGATAGGATTGACATCGATGGCAAGTCCGAGATGACCCTTGCATCCACCTGTCCCGCATGTTTCCACGATTACGGCGACAGCGTGGAGCAGCGCTGTCCTGAATGCGGCTCAAGCCGTCCAATGGTTCAGGCCTGAGGCAAAACTAGATTCTGAGGCTTGGCGATTCCGAGGTCTGCGGGCAACTCTCTAACCTTCTCGGGTAGAGTGATTGGAACCATCTCCTTGCCAATCAGAGCCACTCTGCTCTCTGGCCTTTCTGAAAGAACCTCTCTGCCGACCAGCGGTGCTAAACGCTGCGAGAAACCCATCACATCATCGTGACTAGGCATGTTCTCGATAGTCAGATTGTTCCGGCTGTTGCCGACGTAAACGTATCCCTTGGCTTCGATGAAGTCTGGGTCTGCAAGGTTATCCAAGCGAGCGTAATCTTCGTGATGACCAAGTGACTCGTGTTTGATTAGTGTGTGTCTACACACTGTCCTAGTATCTAGGCTCGGAAGCAACTCTAGAGTCTGCTCAAGCTTGTGGAATGCAGCTTGGTCGAACTTGGGTTTGCACAGCCTATCGAAGACCTCCTTATTCGGAGCATCAACGCTGACGTATAGCTGAGTAGGAAGCGGGTCGAGGTTCTCGATTACCTTGGGCAGACTCCCGTTGGTGACTAGGAATGTGGATGTTCCATGCTGGTGACAGATGTCGAGGAACTCCCCTAGTCGTGAGTAAAGAGTAGGTTCGCCATTCAGAGAGATAGCGACGTGCTTGGGGTTCTGTGCCTCCAGCCACTTCTCTCTGTCTGCCTTAGGGTTCCCGCCGAATCCTGTCAGTAGTCTTCTCTGGGCGCGAACCGATTCCAAGTACAGTTCGTACGGATCATCGTCAATCTTGTGCAGAGTCTCAGAGTGAGGCTCTCTCCAGCAGTAAGTGCAGGCTAGGTTGCAGGTATCCACATTGGGTGCCATCTGCATGCAACCATGGCTCTCAATGCCGTAGAACGTACCCTTGTAGCAGGAACGGTCGGCGATCAGACTCTGCTTTGTCCAGTGGCAGACTTTGACTCCACCATGCTCTCCGACTAGGTGATACTTCTGCTTAGTGAGTCGGGACGCGATCTTGGGTTCGATACGAGTAATCGGGCTCTGCACACACTCACCTATCGCCTGCGTGGGGCCATCCTGTCTTGAAACTGCCCTGTTCTACTCAAATGATATACTGTCAGCACCAATCCGAACTGATGAACCGTGTGATTGCGGTGTGCCTCGCCCTCGTGCTACTCACTACCACCATGACCGGGTGCTTCTCTCCCGAGGCAGATGAGGAACTTATCGAGGCCGGAGATCTGATGATTACTCCGGATATCCTAGTGGGAGCGCAGTTCCAGGCCGTAGAGTTCAGCGCTTCCAGTTCGATGAGCGTGCACGTACCGTATCTAGTGCTGGATCCAGACTCGGGGTATGTAGTCAATGGCACAACTCTCGACTTCGACGGTGCCGGCACCGCTAGCGTCGATATTCTGGCGCCCTCGAACACCAATTCTACGTACTTCCTTCTAGGCGCCCTAGGTCGCGAAGAGTGGCCACTGCGTGCTACCAATCAGAGTTGGCATGAGTGGTTCCATTCTAGTGAGTTTGAACAGTCACCTTACACCTTCGTCGAGCACCCAGTTGTGAGGGAGAACGATTCGGCCTACACGGTTGAGGACGGCGCATTGCATAGCACCGGTCTCATCAATGGTCTCAGCGTCTTTGAGTGGCTGGAGTTGTTCGCCGACCCTGATTCGGGATACAACGAGCGCTGGGGACCATTCTCTCTGTACGACCCGACCTACATGCGGGCTGTCGAATTCATGCAGTCAGAACTGCAGGGGATGGGATATGACGCACAAGTCCACAGGTATTGGATCTCCGACTTCTCCTACGCGGTGAACATCTGCGGCTACAAGGAGGGTACGATGTTCCCAGACGAGTGGTTGGTTCTAGGCGCTCACCTCGATATCGCCGAGCCTGGAAGCCCGCCCGGCGGAGGCTCGCATATCGGCGCGCATGACAACGGCGCGGGAGTAGCACTGGTCTTGGAGGCAGCCAAAGGCCTCGCGCAGTTCGACCACCGCAGAACCATCGTAGTATGCTTCTGGTCCAACGAGGAGAACGGCTACGATGGCGTCGATAGGTGGATTGACAATATCCCTGCGGGAGTCACCCTCTCGAACTATCTGAACGCTGATGCCGTGGGCACAAATTGGCCCGGCTACTACACCCTAGTAGTGGACATCATTCCCGAGACTGACAATCAGATAAATGAGCAGTGGCCAATGGTCAGGCTGGCCGAGTGGATTGGCTCCAACAACAACGACATCGCCGAGGCTCTGCGTTTGGGCAGGGAGATCTACAACACCGAGGGCTATGCTTCGATGAAGGATGTTGATTCTAGTGACCAGAAGAGGCTCTCGATTTCGGTGCACGAGTCACAAAGAGGCAGGAGTGACTACGAGAGGATAGCAGACCAGCTCGGGGTGGTCTCGATGGACTTCGGCTCGCTCACTGGAGGCTCGGACTGCTACCACGCACCGTGCGACACCCTCGATACGATGATCGACATGATGGTGACCGATAACGGAACTGGGGTACAGAATCTAGTCGAGTCGTTCGACTTGATATCTTGGTGGCTGTTCAATCTCGCAATGTATCTAGATGAGACTCCGATATACAACGAGTCCTAGCCGTACTTCACACCGGTTCCGTAGGCAAATACCTCAACTGCCTTGACTTGAGACGCCGCACCTTGAGGAGCCATTTCAGCAGTATCTATCCTCACATTGATTACATCGTCGTATCCATTTGCGACAGCATTCTCCCTCAATCTCTGCATTGCCTCAGCCCTACCTGCAGCAATCACTTTCTGGAAGATATCTATCGAGCCCCCGATTAGATTGTTGATTTTACCAATCAGTAAGTGCCAGTGGCTAGGCCCGAACACGACCCCGGCCCACACCACACCGCACTCAGTAATGTCTGTTCTATAGCCTCCATCAACCGTAGTTAGTGGGTCGCGGCCCAATGATTCACGCAATGACGCCTCTCTGGTTGCAGTATCAGCAACCTGATTGTCTAATCTCTTGCCACTGGTGAATACAGCCCAGATGAGCATGAACGGATATGCAACTGTGTACAGTATCCCGAAGGCTGCTAGAATAAAAAGAGGGAGCGCGCAGATGCTGCCTAATAGTACCGGGATAATCAGCGCCCACTCTGCCATGGAGAAAACCTCCTTCACTCGGCCTTCACAGCGGTGCCATAGGCGAACAACTCTGCTGCGTTTGCTGTTATTGCTGAAGTTGCAAATCGCACATTCACTATCGCGGTGGCCCCTCTGCCCATAGCCTCAGTGACCATCCTTCCAATAGCCTCTTGACGAGACTCCTCAAGCAGTTCTGTGTACTTCACAAGCTCACCACCCATGATATTCCTGAGGCCTTGAGTGATGTCCCTACCGAGATTCTTCGCCCTAACTGTTGATCCGCTTACGACTCCGAGAGTTTCTGTTATCATCATTCCAGGTATCGTTTCCGTATTTACGACTAGTATGCCTTGCACCATCTGTTCCATGGTTTGGCCACAGCACGATAGACGCTTCAAGATTGGGGCGGAGCAGTATCATCTGCAATTGGAGCAGACATTAGTCTAGTTGGAGGTTTTGATTTACTTGCAATAAGACCTAGGATACCTAGTAAACATATGTTACAGAAAATAATCTGACCATAACCCGTTAGCAAGGTGAATGACTCCATTAATTCTGCACTGGCCCCCCACTCCTCATCTCCTCGACCAGTAGCGAACTCGGGCATCAATAATCCGTTTCTCGACAACATCCACATCAAACCCATGCCGCCTAGTAGATTCACTCCTATCCAGGCACCTACTAACTTGATTCCCAGATCCCTGTCACCCCTCCAGAGCACTGGTACACTGAACAGACCTATTATGGCAAGAATGCCGCTGTGGAAGGCTTGAAACTTCAACAAATCCATCATCCCATCCATGTATTCTAACATGTCATCCCAGAATTCATCGTTCTCCGTCCACTCGGCCTTCTCCTCATCGGTTCCATCTTCAGGATAGGGTTCTATTTCCTCGAAATCTTCAGGCATTAATCTATCAACAAACATCGGAGTTAGCACTCCAGAAGCCACACTGAAAAGCATGAAAATTGACATCAGCGCCATGAAGATGGCTAGTCCCTTAAGCCACCAAGGAGAAGGCTCCTCGGGAACATAGGGGGCTTCGAAAGCCGGGTCCATGCTCCTCGCAGGATGACACAGGATTAGACTGTCTCTATTCCAATCGTAATTCTAGGGACGGTTCTATCACTTGGATGGATACACTCGCGGCCGGGGTGGACGCAGAATTTACCTCGCAGGAAACGACGTCCTAGAATCAGTCTGTGGCGCATCAGAGACCGGTCCTTCAGACACAGTTCGATGTCGAAGTCGATGCCGGCCATCTCAAGTGTCGTGCGAATCACTGGTCGAAGAGTCTCATGGCCACCGGTGTCGCGAATCCTCCTCCAGCCGGATACAGGACGCTCAATCCAATCGCTCTCTTTATTGAGGCGGAATCTCACTCTGTTCTCCAAATCGGACTCGATAATTTCGATGTCGCTGGCATGGAGAGTGCTGGACCATGCACCTGTGTCCATCTTGGCTAGCAGCGGCTCATCATCGAGTTCGGGTATCCCTACCCACTCGCGCCAGCCTACCATCACTAACTCAAACATGTTTCCTCACTCGGCGGCCGGCGAAGAGAGGTTCTTGAATGCGTCGGATAGAGTATCATCATCCCGCAATCTGAAACTCCGATTTTTCAACTCGTATGAAGTCTAAACTCTCGATTTACGAATCGTTGAAGTATAGGTGCCATAGGTCGTACCTAATGGCGCAAGACGGCATACCGGAAGCTCTGACCTTCGATGACGTCCTCCTGATGCCAGCCGAGTCGGCTGTGCTCCCTGCCGAAGTCGACATCTCCTCTAGGTTGACTGACTCAATCAAACTCAACATCCCACTGATTTCAGCAGCTATGGACACGGTCACTGAGAGTGACATGGCTATCGCCATGGCACAGGCCGGTGGAATCGGCGTCATCCACCGCAACATGAGCGCTGAGACTCAGGCAGCTGAGGTCTACCGAGTCAAGCGATTTGAGTCCGGTCTGGTGCTCGACCCGGTCACCATCTCACCAGACAGCAGCATCGGTGAGTTGCGCCGAATCAAGTCGCAACACGGATTCTCCGGTTTCCCGGTGGTCGACGACTCTGGGGTGCTCAAAGGCATTATCACCAATCGTGACATCAGGTTTGTCTCGGACGACTCGGTACAGGTCTCGACGATGATGACCAGGGACGTCGTCACCGTCCCCGAAGGAGTGGATCCAAAGGAGGCGAAGCGACTACTGCACAAGCATCGCATCGAGAAACTCGTCGTCGTCGACGACGACGGCGGCTGCGCTGGAATGATGACGGTGCGTGATATCCAACGAAGTCGCGACAACCCCGACTCCTGTAAGGACAGCCAGGGCCGATTGAGGGTCGCGGCAGCCACAGGAACCGGTGAAAAGGGAGTAGAGCGAGCACTCGCACTGTTTGAGGCCGGCGCGGACGCTGTAGTGGTCGATACCGCCCATGGACACTCGCATGGAGTTATTGACACTGTCAGAGAGATTCGCAACCAAGCACCCGACAAGGCTCAAATTGTCGCGGGCAACATAGCAACCGGTGCGGCTGCTGACATGCTGATTGACGCAGGAGCGAACGCCGTCAAGGTAGGGATAGGACCCGGCTCGATATGCACCACCAGAATCGTCTCGGGGGTGGGTGTCCCACAACTCACCGCAGTCTTGGGAGTTGTCTTGGAGTGCGGCAAAAACGACATCCCGGTAATCGCCGATGGCGGAATCAAGTACAGCGGCGACATCGCCAAGGCAATCGCCGCTGGAGCCGACTGCGTGATGGCAGGCTCGGTACTCGCTGGAACAGACGAGTCTCCGGGCGAGACTATCCTGTACCAAGGGCGCTCGTACAAGGTCTACAGGGGAATGGGCTCGGTGGGGGCCATGACCGAGGGGGCGCATGATAGGTACTTCCAGTCCGAACAGGGAGACACTCTCAAGTACGTGCCAGAGGGAATCGAGGGCAGGGTGCCAGCGAGAGGTCCTGTTGACAACGTAATCTATCAGATGGTCGGCGGTTTACGTTCGTCGATGGGGTACACCGGTAACGGATCCATCGCCGACATGAAGTCGAACTGCAGTTTTGTTAGAATAACCAACGCAGGCCTCTCTGAGAGTCATGTGCACGACGTCGAGATAACCCGCGAGGCTCCTAACTACCGAAGGTTAGGCAGTGCAGAGCATCGTTCTCGGCGGGGGTTGCTTCTGGTGCGTCGAAGGTGCGCTGAAAGGTCTGCGAGGAGTCAGCGAGCTGATACCCGGATATTCGGGGAGACACGTCGACAATCC
>CAXEUQ010000023.1:0-9158 GCA_963999425.1 uncultured Candidatus Poseidoniales archaeon
CGGCTTACTCCTTTCTTCCGACGGAGTAGGCACTTTTTCTTGGTCGGATGACCAAGAACTGAGGCAAGCCGAGGATGCCCCAGACGATGTCTCTCATTCCGAACCAGACCCTGACGGAAATTGGGATCTAACTTGGACCTCACCCGCAGAAGATGTTGGCCAAGTCAATTTCTGGCTAGTAGGTAACTCCGTTGACGGAGCCGGAATACCCGATGAGATGGACTACTGGAACATCCTCTCATTCTCAATCAGTCCACCCGGTACAATCGCATCCGGAGACGATGCGGCGACCTTGGAGACGAGAACGATCTCCGTTGGTGATTACGACACTCTGTTCGTCATCGAGGAGTCCGAGGCACAGAAGGAAGCAGAGAGACAAGCCGCTCTAGCCCTCAGTATCTATCAGCAGGGTAATGCTCTGTATTGGACCAGCCTAGTCGCACTACTCGTTGGTGCTGTTGTGCAAAGAGAGGTTTTGGAGAGGCGCTATGGGGATGGCCCCGAGTACCTTGCAATGGAACTGGCCTATCCGCAGGCCATACGCAGAGGTCTTCTCAGTATAGCGTCCTTCGTTGTAGGGGTGCGATGGTTGTCTTCAGACACTGCTATCGGATTCCCCCCCGCTAGCATCGTTCACGAGGGGACCAGAATTACCGATCTCACCGGTTTCTTGACCGGATGTGCATTCTTCCTCAGCGCTTGGGCGGCTTACGGCGTATACAGGACAATTCTTGCCGCTAGGGTCGAGCGTCAGACTAAGGACATCCTCTGAGAAGCATGGAACTCCCCAGCGCTCGCAAGTCAGAACTCTCCGGTCATTTTTCCGATCTGTACTCAATTTTCAGGCAGACTGTCATCCTAGTACTATTAGCATCATTGTTGTGGGGTTATGTCAGCGACTCACTGATGACTTCGTGGCTCGAAAGCCTCCCACTGGGCAACTCCTCGCTGGACCTCTCTGTATACTCGCCATTCGATTGGCTTGAGATGAGATGGGCCATATCGATTCTGCTATCTATACTAACGGTAATGCCTCTGCTTTCTTTCCGACTCCAGAGGTTCGCCTCACCTGGCCTGTTGCCTAGTGAGAAGTTGTGGTTCTCAACTGTCCTCGCATTCTGCACTTTCGTGCTGCCACTATCTACTATTCTTCTCTGGTGGCTAGCTTTCCCTCCTCTTATAGAGGCCGCATTGGCAGCCGATGCATTGGAAGGAGTCGGGAGCAGGTATGATGCAGTATCGATTTTCGGCCTTGCTCTCGGAGTATCATGGGTAGTAGTCTGCATCATTCTCGCAACTGTTACTCTCTCTCTCGCTCGCCTTCTAGGCATGGTTGAGAAAGGCCATACCAGATTGCGAAACAGGATGCTAGCCATTCTCGGAGGGACCTTGATACTGACTCTACCTTCCGAGTTTGAAGGACTCAGGATTCTTCTGGCCCTCACTGCGATGATGATTGCTGAGGCAATATCCTCGAGTCTGCCGCTAGCAGTCCTCGGAAGACGAAGTTTCGATGTATGGGACTTGAGGTCCGGCTCAGATACAATTAGGCTGGGCATCATTGACTGTAGTTGCGAAGGTGCTTGTCCGAGAGTACCTTCAGATAGCATCCCCGAGGGCATCGCCTCCCCTAGTTGCGAGGCTCTTTGCTTGAATCTGCATGAGCAGGACGCTCTGGCGGACATGGTCGCTCATCATTCGATTACAGACCTCATTGTCACTGGATGCGATGCCGAACCGATTCCTGCTGAACTGAAGAGCGCCCTCGACTCGGCTGGTTGCAGGGTCTCGGGCCTTGGCTGGTTGGACGAGCCCAGAGCGATCGCATCTGAGTGGAGAGCCTCTTCCATCACTCATTCGACTAAAACGAGTACCGGGACTGCATTGGATTGAAAGAGGGAAATCATGGACGTCAGTCCATGAACGCAGTCCGGGCCACCTTGGCAGTGGCTATTTTGTTGGTAGGAATCTGGGCGTACACCAACCCTGAAACTATTGACGATTGGCTAGGAGAACCAGTACCTGTTAACTCCGAGGAGAGTGAACTGGTAGGACTGCAGCAAGAAGAGGAGTGGTTAGTTCTCAGAGTAGAGTTCCCCGACCGTCAGTTCTCCCAACAGAAGGTAGAATCAATGTTTGATTCAGACGGCTCGGCAAGCAGTTACATCAATCAGATTAGCGGTTCGGAATCGACATTACATGCAACACTCTCAGACCGTATTTGGTCATCACCTCATCCCGAGAGTCATTGGGGTTATGATTCGGTTGACGAGAGAGACGTCTCAGTGAATGGATTGATTGAGGCTGCTTGCTCAGATCTGCTTAATGGAAAGGATCTCTCAAAATGGGATTTCGATGGCGATGGTGTCGTAGACCGGCTACTTGTCCTACATTCAGGAAGGGCGCAGGAGTCCGGTGCAGGGACAGATTCCCTGTGGAGTCACATGTCTTGGTTGACTGAGCCATTGCAGATTGGTGATTGGTCAATAGGCCACTACACCATAGCCTCACTTGATTCTGGCATCGGGACAGTGATTCACGAGATGCTTCATCAGATGGGTGCCTATGACCTATATGATGTACATAGCGACTTACCCTCCTCCAACTGGAATGGATTAGGAGACTGGGAGATCATGGCTAGTGGGAATTGGAACGGCAATGGCCAGACACCGGCTTTACCAGGTGGTGCCACATTGAATCTGATCGGTGCTGATAGATATATCGAGCCTGATATGTCAGACAACTCTACCTATGTGTTGGAGTCAATAGCAGATGGAGGATATGGCCTGTCCATCCCTATCGCTCCAGGCGAGACGATTTGGATTACGAACAGAGGGGATTCAGGCTTCGATTCTGAACTACCCGGTCACGGGATTCTCGTCGAGCATTCCGATGAGAACAACGGCAATCCTGTAGAGAACCTCGTGAATACCGACCCCGACAACGCATGGGTGAAGATAATCGAGGCCGATGGGGACGCGGCCCTGCAAAGGGGAAGGGATTCCGGCAGTGCCGGAGATGTGTTTGTCTCGGGAGACTCTTTTGGAGCCTCAGGGATGAAAATCAGGGACAACCGCGGCAGACTGGTTCACTGGACTGCTACTGTTCTGGAGTCCACCGATGGCTCGACGACGATTTCTTTCGATCCGGGTCCCGTTTCCAGTATCGATCCACTCACTCCCCGATCCCCGCTACAATTGCTCCCTACGGAATCGGCATTCGTCGAGGTCACGGCTTCCCAGCCTTGTAATCTTGAAATCTTACTTTCGACCCACCAGTCCGAACAAACGTCGCCAGAAATGATTGAGATTCCAGTGGGGACTTATGAAGTCCAGATACTCAGTCACGACGAGTCTCCCTCGGATTCATTTACCCTGGTAGGGACCATTGGATGCGATGGCGAAAGTAAGACCGATATCTCGCTAGAGATAGATGTGGTGGGTCATAGGCTTTACACCGATGAACTCTATTCTGTAATCTCGTGGGAATCTCCCTCATCAGTCAGAGTGACTCCGGAATACGAGGGAGATGGTGAGATGTCATACTCTGTAGCCATCGAGGGGGCAGCATCTAGAATTGCAACAGCACAGTCTCCTGCACAGTTAGGTCCCGGTGACTCCATCATTCTGGATGTCGATCCCAAGGGTTTGCTTGAACCCGGTATGCTAGCTAGGGGTGTGATTGTGCTCTCTGATGTGCACGGCTCCGAACATCGGATTCCCCTGCTCCTTGAGGCCGAGTCACCGTTCACGGGAGATGGTTGGCTGGCTTGGTTCGCAGAACCTTCTAACGGCCTGTTGGTGATTGCCATACTGCTGTCAATCACAATCGCCACTGGTGGTCGTAGGGAATGACTATCTTCTATTCGGGTTGCTCCATCTTGAGTCAGGAGGCGGCCTCGATATCGAGAGGTATTCCCAAGAATCCCCGACAATAAGAGGATGCAACCATGTCTTACCCACTCCCGATGCAAGCCTCGAAGCAAGACAAGCACCCTCCCAATCAGAAGGAGCCTCTGCAGGGTGGACGACTAGCCAAGGCGCATGTTCTTGCCCCAGTGGTTTGTCGTAGCACCTCCATCTTGTTCCATACTTGAATCCGGGTCGAGGATGCAACCCTCTCATAAGCAAGTCCCTGAGGATGCTAGACCCCATCGTTTCACCTCCCTCATCGTCTGCGTACAACATCTCAGAGGTCGTAGAGTCAATCATTCGCCCATTCGGATGAGGAATACCAATCCTCTCATCCGGCCATTCTCCGTCTTCAAGGATGATTGCTCCTCCGTTCGAGAGTGGCCTGAACTCTCTGCAACTAATCAAATCTAGAATATCTGAACTCAATTCGCCCAATTGACCACTAGGTGCCTGCGAACCTACTCTGTATGAAACCACAGAACCCTCGTCGTCCACCACCATTATCTCACAAATCCTTCCTAGGGAATTGACTTCGGTGGCCCATGAATAGAGATCATCCACATCGAGCTCATAACTTGCATGAAACCATCTCAATTCGGCCACTGGAGGATCATCCCTCGGGTGACTGTCCGAAGGCCACCTTGCTGACCAAGATGATGAGGCATGCTCCACATCAAGTTGCTTTAGATTATGATTAATCACAATCTTATTCCCGGGTACTCTAAGGGCCTCCAAAACAGCAGCCTCATCGAATAACCCCAGATGTTCATCTACGGCTTTACCAATCCATCCTGAGGGTATGTCGAGATGCCTGTGCTCATGGCAAAATATCACTTCAGCACCTGTTAGCAGCAGACCCGACTCTCCCAATGGCCTCCCTATGGCTGACTTGGCCCACAGGCGGTCCGCGGCCTGACCGGAGTATATCCAACCCTCTCGATGCTTCTCCACGACTTCGCCATAAGGTTCCCGACTTGAGTTCGCCGGTGGTAAACATCATTCGCAATCAACACCACGCAGCAGCATGGGAGACGACGCAGACAGGGCATCGGTGTTAGCCAGACTGGGAGATATGCTCGATTCTATGGGTGAGTCGAAAGTCACCTTAATTGGAGATGTGATGCTGGACAGATTCCATCATGGCTATGCCAACAATCTGGATTCTACTGCACCTGTCCCCGTACTCAAGATAATGAAGACAGAGGAGACACCGGGTGCCGCTGCGCACATCGCTATGGGACTGAAGTCACTAGGCATGCAAGTGAGTCTGCACTGCTGCGTGGGAGATGACAGAGAGGGTCAAACTATTGTTTCCAAACTAGCCGAGCATGGTATATCCAGTGATGGGATTCACTCAGTCAAAGACCGAACCACTCTGACAAAGATTAGATTCTACGGCAGCAGGGAAAGTCTACTGGACGAGAGCCAAATTCTACTACAGGCCGATCGAGGCCCGAGGGACTCACTTTCTGATGAGATTAGGAATACAGTTTCCCAAGGGGCGAAGTCAGAAATCTCAGACAGTAGCGCTGTCGTCTTATCTGATTATGACAAGGGCGTTCTGGATGCTGATACCTCTCTGATGTTGATTGCTTCAGCCAAGTCGGCAGGACTGCCGGTAATTGCCGACCCCAAACTGACTGGCTTGGACAGGAGTGCAGGAGCGGATGTGGCGTTATTCGAAAACCGAGGTCTTGACTTACTTTCTCGACGCCAGGGCACTTCCGACCAGTCTGAGGCTGCAGCCAGACTGATTTCTCAATATGGCTGGGGATCCCTCTTGGTGCTGAGGGGTAATGAGGGTGTTACCCTGTACAGAGAAGGCGAGGATCCCTTCCATGTACCTTGCATGTCTCCCTCCGCCATCCAACAGATTGGGCTGCACGATGCCGCTGCTACGGCTCTGGCTGCAGCACTAGGAAATGGACTTTCGATTACTGACGCAGCGACCTTGGCTGCGGCTGCTTGCGACTGCGTCTTGGCTGCTGAAGCCAGCAGAGAGTTCGTCGACAAGCAGACTCTGAGGCTGTGGATTGACGAGCTTTCATGGCAACTCAGGATTTCTGGTAGATGAGAATCATCTATGCATCGTATTCATTACCGGATGTTTTCGCGACTGAGTCATGGGTCCGAGATGGCTTGCTGCAGCATTTGTTGTCGTAGCCACAATGTTGGTGATGCTGCCATCCACCAGTGCTGAGACACAAGACCCACCAATCATAGGGTTTGATTTCCCTAACGGACTATCTACTAATGAGTCAATGACGCTATCTGGATTGATTGAGGCCGATTCCATACCAGATTCTATCGATTGGACCATTGAATCCGATTCATACTACCTTTACGGCCATATTTCCGAATCTCTAGAGGAGTCACATTCTCAGAATGATCGCATGACTTGGTCATGGAGTATTGATTTGGACATCTCGCAATCCCCTGTCTGCACATGCTATTTTTCAATCACTGTGAAAGTTGGAGATTCTCAATGGTCCGAAACTAGAGTTCTCTACATCGGAGATACTCTGCGCTCAGGCCTATTGATTGACTCTCCCGAGAGTGGTGACTGGGCCCACAATGCCGTTTCTGTTAGTGGTTGGAGTTCCCACCCTACAGTTTGGGCAAGTCCGGAAATACGATTCTTCACGTATCCTGCGGCAAATTCGATTGATTCCTGCTCAGCCGAGGGTGATTCCGATATGTCGCCTCTATTGTCTGTTCCTGACATCGAAGGAGATTTCTCGATTTCTTTGGATATCTCATCATTGGAGGATGGGTGGTATTCATTGTATGTGGAGAACTACGATCCCTCCGGAATGGCATTCTCTCAGCAGTGCGTTCCAATAAGGGTGAATAACGCACTTCCTGAGATTGTTCTACAAGTCGAAGACACCTATATTGAGAGATTGGGAGATATTCAGTTCGACGCCAGTGCTTCTGATGACTTGTTCTGGGGCAGAGAGGGTATAGAATGCATGTGGGTGCTTCGTAAACCCTCACATAGCGGTCAGGCTCCAATAGACATCCAACTAGGCGGAATGACATACTCGATGCCATCCAGCAGCGGTGGTAACTATACTCTAACACTCACGCTTACCGACTCTGGAGGAGCGAAATCGACTTCGGTCTTCGAATTTGACATTGAGAATGTCAAGCCTACTGCCATCGCAACGATAGATAGTTCAGAGTTAATCGATGGAGATAGGATAAAACTGAGGGCAGGAGAACAGTGGGTTCTCGACGCTTCAGACTCAACCGACTCAGATAACGACATTTCCAATCTTCGTTGTGTTTGGAAGATAGATTATGAGCCAGTATACGAAGGTTGCCAGAGGGAATTCTCATGGCCATCTCAAGCCGGGGATGAAATCATACTGACGCTTGAGGTGATAGATGATGATGAGGACTACGGGAGTATCTCCGTTCAGTTAGTCCACCCCGATGCGAATGAACCACTTCCTTACCATATAATCGTCCTAGTTGCTTCTACTCTGTTCATGGTCTCAGCCATCTTCCTGAGATACCGCTCATCTGATGATTCGACAGGAATTCCCAGCTGGGACTCCGACTCTGACAAGTAGAATTCCTCATAAGCAACCCTCAGTGGACCGAGCACGGGGATTAGATGGTGCTAACTTTCTCGGAATCGGAGTATCTTAGTCGACAATCAGCCTTCTTGGCACAGTTACCAGAGGACTCCCTCATCCTGATTCCTACTAACCCCCATGCAGTCAGGTCTAACGATACGCATTATCCATTCAGGGCTAATTCATACATGCTCTATCTTTGCGGTTGGGATGAACCTGAGTCAGTTTGGGCGGCAAGTAACTTGGACGGAGAGTGGAAGACATCACTTTTCGTACTACCAAGAGATACAAAGGCCGAGATCTGGGAAGGCCTTAGGGCTGGACCTGAAGGCGCATCCAAGGACTGGCCTGTAGATGAGGCCTACTCGATTAAAGAACTGGAATCGATTGTTTCTAACCTTCTCGATAGAAGCACTAGTGTATACGCAATCAGGAGTCTGAACTCTGAAATTGACTCGATGCTGGATTCCTATGGCGATGAAACACAAGACCCTCGCCCATTCCTTGATGCGCTGAGAGTTATCAAATCTGAAGCAGAGATTGATTTGATGAGAAAGTCAGCAGAACTCGCTTCAAAAGCACATGTTTTGGCCATGCGTGCAGGTACACCAGATATTGGAGAATGGCAACTACAGTCAGTCATCGAATCCTGCTTCGCATCGAATCAAGGGCAATGGGCATATCCTTCGATTGTCGGCGGAGGCGATAACGCCGCTATCTTGCATTACAATTCCAACCGTGATACAGTATCCGACGGCGACTTGGTGCTCATAGATGCTGGATGTGAGGTGGAGGGATACGCTTCAGACATCACCCGCACTTGGCCAGTTAATGGAAGATTCAGCGAAGCCCAGAAAGAGATATACGAATTGGTCCTAAAGTCTCAGATTGCTGCTATAGCCGCATGTCAACCGGGGGCACGTTGGATTTCTTTCCACGATGCTGCATCTAGAGTGATAGCTCAGGGATTAATCGATTTGGGAATACTCGACTGTACTTTGGACGAAGCTATAGGAGACCCACTTGAATTCGATGGGCCATATCGGAATTATTTCATGCACGGCACAGGTCATTTCCTAGGGCTCGACGTTCATGATGTAGGAGGTGGCAGGCAGGGTGACGATGACCCTGGTCCGGAACTCAAGCCAGGTATGGTCGTAACTGTCGAACCCGGCCTGTACTTCGGAAGTTGGCGAACTGATGTTGAAATCCCTTCACGCTATGCAGGAATCGGCATCAGAATAGAGGATGACGTTCTCATTACTGAGGAAGGACCTGTTGTCCTCACTTCTTCCTGCCCAAAGGAAATTGCCGATATGGAGGCAATAATCGGGCAAGGAGGTTGATTGCTTGGCCCGATGGAAGGAGATTCTACTGGAGCAGTCGGCCCCATCGCCACCCAGACTCACTATCGACGATGCTGTAGAATTGTACGATTATGCAGATTTGTCTGAACTCATGCATGTCGCTTCCATTCACCGAAGACTGCGAGTGCCCGGTAATCGAGTCACCTATCTTGTTGACCGTAATGTGAACTACACCAATGTATGTACCATAAATTGCCAGTTCTGTTCGTTTTACAGGCCACCAGGACACCCCGAGACATACCTCCAGACCATTGACCAAATCAGCCAGAGATTCGCTGAACTGGAGGAAATAG
>CAXEUQ010000024.1:0-9082 GCA_963999425.1 uncultured Candidatus Poseidoniales archaeon
TGTTCACCATAGGATTGTCCACAGTGATATTCGGCTACATCTATGGCGAATTTGCTGGATTTGAGTTCCTCCCACACGGACACTGTGTAGATTATGCAGGCCATCATATTGATGGCATCATTGGCGTGGCTCAATGTGAGGCCCACGTTCTCCCCGATGGTTCCCACGGACATTATCACTGGAAGGAGGGACATGCTCCTTGGTGGGTGGCTTGGATGACCAACTTGTATCCGAACGGTGGTGAGTTCTATTGGGTCTGGGAAGGTCCCCTCAACATCGTCTTCGCCTACCCATTCCACAGGGTTTCATCCAACCTTGAGAACCTAATACTGCTAACCATCTACATGGGCGTCATCCACGTTTTCCTCGGGCTCGTCCTAGGATTCCGTGACATCTACAAGACGCACGGCTTCGTCGACGCGCTGTTCGAGAAAGGCTCTTGGATGGCCGTCCTAATCGGCGGATTCATCTTCGCCTACGGCTTCTTGGTGGAGTCTGCGTCCGACTTGATGATGCCCGGAGCCGCCATCACTGGCGTAGGTGTCGTGATGGTGATGGTTCTGCTGGCACACTACGAGAAGATGGGTTGGGGAATTGGAATCCCGATGGGAGTCCTCGAGTCCTTGGGAATGCTACCCAAGGTGGTATCCTACGTCAGACTGTTTGCAGTCGGAGTAGTGGGCGTGAAAATCGCAGCGACCGGGAACGAGATGATCTACGAGGGTATGGCCCACACGCTCTCCAATCTCGGCCACGCATCGGCGATGGACATCGTCCTTCTGCCTGTTATGTTCATCGGCTGGCTGCTCGTACAACTCTTCGCCTTGGTGCTGGGCGTATTCAGTCCGAACATCCACACGGTGCGTCTGCACTTTGTCGAGTGGATGATGCAATTCTACGAAGGGAGCGGCCTGCCCTTCGAGGCGTTCGGTTTCGAGCCGAACAAGGTAGAGGTCGAATGAGACTCACAAAGTGAGAATAATACGGAGGAAAAAAACATGGAAAACAAGAGAATGAGAATGGTTTACCGCCTGCTGATGGCTGTGTTCATAGCGACCTTGGTCGCTGGTGTCGCAACCGCTCAGGAAGCGGATGCAGTAAACGAGAAGGACACCATGGCCAAGCTCGGCGCGGGTATCGCGCTGGCCGGCTGTGGTATCGGAACCGGCCTCGCGCAAGGGCCGATTGGCGCAGCCGCCGTCGGCATGATTGCAGAGGACGACACGAAGTTCGGAGTCGGACTTCTGTTCACCGTTCTGCCCGAGACCATCGTTCTGTTCGGTTTCCTTTCGATCTACCTGTTGTAGGTCGTCTGGGACTAGACGGATAATGGAGAGACAAGCATGTCATTAGACAAGCTAGCAAGCGAGATTGAGTCTATGGCCAAAGCCGAGGCCAAGAAGATCGCCGACGACGCGAAGGCCGAGGCCAAGAGCATCAGTGATGAGGCCAAGGCTTCGGTCAAGGAGTACCGCGAAGCGGCCATCGCACAAGCCGAGAGGATGAGCGAACAAATCGCCGTTGAGGGCACAGCCGCCGCTCGTCAGAGGAATCAGAAGAGACTCCTCGTGGCACGCAGGGCGGAGCTCGACGCGGCTTGGGATGAAGTGGTCTCCCGAGTAGGCTCAGCAGACCTGAAGGGCAGGGGAGATATACTCGACTCACTATTGCAGACGGCCTCAGCAGAGGCTGGCGAGGACATGATTCTGCGCCCAGTCGCGGTGGATCGAGATGCACTGTCTGCATCAGGCAGTTTCCAGATGGGCGAGGACATCGACGGCCTCGGGGGGTTCGTCCTCGAGAGCGCCGACGGCTCGGTTCTGATGGACTACCGCTTTGAGGGCAGATTGAGAAACGCTTGGGACAGCAGTCTCGGCGAAGTCAGCAGCGTACTGTTCGGAGAGTGAGAGAGATATGGCGGAGATAGCAGTCGGCAAGGGCAACTGGGCTAACGCCTCAGCCCGCAGCAAGGCCAGGAAGGCCAAGTTGCTCGATGAGACTAGACTCCGCCAGTTGATGAAGAGCGGCCCGGACACCATCGCCGCCAGCATCGGAGAACTCGATTATCGCCGAGAACTCGACATCTACTCGGCCCGTCTCAGTGGGGCGGACCTAGTAGAGGCGGCCCTGAGTCACAACCTCGATCGAGAACTAACTGAGGTGATGGGCTTCTGTCAGGGCCGACTGAAGAGGATAGTCTCGGTCTTCGCACTGCGGTTTTCGTACAGCAATGCCAAGGCGGTACTCCGTGCCGTCAATGGTGGAACCTCAGTAGAGAGTTTGGCCAACTCGGTGCTACCCGATGAGAACGATCTCAACGTGGACTGGCTCGAGATTGCCCGCCAGAGCGAGACCCTGCACGACGCTGCCACAGCGATGCGCGGAACCCCGTGGGGCTCCGCCATCTCGGAGATTGACTCTGAAGCGAGGTTGCAGGAGTACGAGGACGCGCTCGACCGTCACTACTACCACGAGGCGATCTCCGCGCTCAGAACCAGCGGTCAGAGCCACAGTCTTCTACTTAGGTACCTGCGCTCCGAGATTGATCACCGCAACATCGTGAACCTGCTGCGTGCTCTGCGTCAGAAACTGCCCGCAGAGCAGCGAGCAGGACTGATGCTGGAAGGAGGCAGAGCCCTCAAGGGAAGCCTCCTGAGAAGCGCCGCACAGGCCGACTCGGAGGAATCCCTGATGGAGGTACTGCGCAGAACCAGCATGGACACCGCCGAGCTCGATGAGGCTCTGAAGGAGTCGCATGAGCATGGCGGGCTTGACCCTGTTGTCAGCTATTTGGCATCAGAGAGGAGGGCCGATCTGAGGAGGATGAGCCATCTGAATCCCCTCTCGGCCTTCCCCATAATCTACTACCTCGAGAGCAAGGTGCTGGAAGTCCAGAACCTCCGTCTGCTGGTGCGCGGCAAGGCGGTTGGGCTACCGGACGAGGTAATCGAAGCGCACATGGCGTTCTGAGGTGATGATGTGGAGATAGCGATAGTAGGAACTCCAGAATTCACCCTCGGATTCCAGTTAGCGGGCATAATGCGCCTGCACAACCCTCCCAGTGACGATGAGATGCGTGAGACTCTCATCTCGTTGCTAGAGGAGAAGGAGGTCGGCATCATCGTAGTTGATTCAACCGACCTCCTGCGCATGCCGGACAAGTTGAGACAGCGCATGTCCGACAGCATTTCGCCCACAGTGTTGGGCATTGGGACTGAGGAGGACAATACCCTCCGTGAGTCCATCAAGTCTGCTCTAGGAGTGGACCTTTGGAAGTAGATTCCTCGAATACAGGATAAGGAAGTGAAAATATGAGTGAAGAAAGCGGATTGATTTACAGAATCTCAGGTCCGGTCGTTACGGCCGTCGGCATCTCGCCGAGAATGTACGAAGTGGTACGCGTCGGCGACGAGGGTCTGATGGGAGAAGTGATTGAATTGCACGGTGACCAATCGGTCATTCAGGTGTATGAGGAGACCTCTGGCATCAAGCCAGGTGAGCCAGTAGTCAGGACGGGCCAAACCCTGTCTGTCAAGTTGGGACCCGGACTGCTGACTCAGATCTATGACGGTATTCAACGCCCTCTAGAGGACCTAGAGGAAACCATGGGTGTGTTCATCACACGTGGTGTCGATGCTGATGGCCTTGACCTCACCAAGAAGTGGGAATTCAATGCCACAGCCTCGGTCGGTGACGAAGTCTCAGGCGGCTCCGTGATAGGATTCGTGCAAGAGACCGAGACCGTCGAACACAGGATTATGGTTCCTCCCGGACACGGCGGCAAGATTGCCAGCATCAAGTCCGGTGAGTTCGACATCACGACCACGGTGTGCACTCTCGATGATGGCACCGAAATCGCGATGATGCAGGAGTGGCCGGTCAGAACACCGCGTCCGTTCCTACAGAAGAACGCCCCAGATGTGCCACTGATTACCGGTCAAAGGATCCTCGACTTCCTGTTCCCTCTGGCCAAGGGAGGAACAGCTGGAATTCCCGGACCCTTCGGAGCCGGAAAGACGGTTACTCAGCAGCAGCTGGCTAGATGGTCAGACGCTCAGATAGTCGTTTACATCGGATGCGGTGAGCGCGGCAACGAGATGACCGAGGTTCTGACTGAGTTCCCCCATCTCACAGACCCGAACACCGGGAAACCTCTGATGAACAGAACCACGATGATTGCGAACACATCCAACATGCCGGTCGCCGCGCGTGAAGCATCTGTTTACACCGGAATCACAATCGCCGAGTACTTCAGAGACATGGGATACGATGTGGCACTCATGGCCGACTCAACCAGCCGATGGGCTGAGGCCATGCGTGAGATATCCTCACGTCTAGAAGAGATGCCAGGTGAGGAAGGATACCCTGCTTACCTGTCAAGCCGCCTAGCCGAGTTCTACGAGCGCGCAGGGCGTGTTCAGACTCTGGGCGGAGATGACGGCTCTGTCTCGGTCATCGGAGCTGTTTCCCCTCCAGGCGGAGACATCTCCGAGCCGGTCAGCCAAGGTACTCTCAGAATCGTCAAGGTATTCTGGGGTCTAGACGCTGGTCTAGCAAGACAGAGGCACTTCCCTGCAATCAACTGGCTGAGTTCATACAGCCTCTACCCACAGGCTCTAGACCAGTGGTACAGAGACAACATCGCCAGCGATTTCCCCGAGGTTCGAACCAAGATTAGTAGCCTGCTGCAGGTTGAGGCCGAACTACAGGAGATTGTACAGCTGGTCGGATCCGACGCTCTGCCGATGGACCAGCAACTGACGCTTGAGGTCGCCCGTATGATTCGCGAGTTCTTCCTCCAGCAGAACGCATTCCACGAGGTTGACACATTCAGCCAACTCGGCCTGCAATACGAGATGGCCAAGGCCATCCTGACCTTCCAAGAAGAGTCTGAGAAGGCGATGGCCGGAGGAGCCGGACTCGAGGATGTAGTCAACGTGCCCGCGCGTACCGACCTGATGAGGGGCCGGTTCGAAGAGGGCTATTCAGAACGCATTGGCGAATTACTCGGTGAGATGTCTAAGCAGATTACTGGGACTATGGAGGACAACTAAGGGGGTGCCATGAATGAGTGGAAAGGAATACAGAACAATTACTGATGTCAAGGGACCATTGGTCTTCCTTGAGAAGACAGAGCCAGTAGCCTACAACGAGATCGTTCAACTACGACTCTCTGATGGCTCGATGAAGAACGGACAGGTGCTCGACACCAGCGATGACAAGGTCATCGTGCAGGTGTTCGAGGGGACCACTGGGATCGACACGCTCGCCACGACGGCCGAGTTCACGGGGGAGGTCCTGAAGATGCCGGTGAGCGAGGACATGCTGGGCCGGGTCTTCAACGGCTCGGGGCGCCCGATCGACGGGGGGCCCCCGGTCCTCGCGGAGACGTTCCTGGACATCCAGGGCATGCCCATCAACCCCTCGGAGCGCACCTACCCCGAGGAGATGATCCAGACGGGCATCTCCACCATCGATGTGATGAACTCCATCGCGCGCGGGCAGAAGATTCCCCTCTTCTCGGCGGCGGGGCTGCCGCACAACGAGATCGCCGCGCAGATCTGCCGGCAGGCGGGCCTGGTCGACCGCAAGGCTGCGGGGGAGGGCGGGGGCAGCGCGCACGGGCACAGCAGCGAGCCCAACCTGCTGGGCGACACTGAGGATGAGGGAAAGGACGCCAACAGCGACGAGTTCGCGATCGTCTTCGCGGCGATGGGTGTGAACATGGAGACGGCCCACTTCTTCAAGCAGGACTTCCAGGAGAACGGGAGCATGGAGAACGTCGTGCTCTTCTTGAACCTGGCCAACGACCCCACCATCGAGCGCATCATCACCCCCCGCATTGCCCTGACCACGGCGGAATACCTCGCCTATGAGTGTGGGAAGCACGTGCTGGTGATCCTGACGGACATGAGCTCCTACGCGGACGCCCTTCGCGAGGTGTCGGCCGCACGTGAGGAAGTCCCGGGCCGGCGGGGATACCCTGGGTACATGTATACCGACCTGGCCACGATCTACGAAAGGGCGGGCCGGATCACGGGCCGCAAGGGGTCCATCACCCAGTTGCCGATCCTGACGATGCCGAACGACGACATCACCCACCCCATCCCCGACCTCACGGGGTACATCACGGAGGGGCAGATCTACATCGACCGGCAGCTGCACAACCGCCAAATCTTTCCGCCCGTGGACGTTCTGCCCTCACTTTCCCGGCTGATGAAGAGCGCCATTGGGGAGGGTATGACCCGGAGCGACCATGGTGAGGTGTCCAACCAGCTGTACGCCTGCTACGCGATCGGAAAGGACGTGCTCGCCATGAAGGCTGTCGTGGGAGAAGAGGCTCTGTCCGACGAGGACCTCCTGTACCTTGAGTTCCTCGAGAAGTTTGAAAAGAAGTTCGTCTTCCAGGGCCCCTACGACAACCGCACCTACGTCCTGCACCGCTGCGGCGGCTGCCGCTGGATGCCTCCCCTCGAACGCCTCCTCAACGCGTCGCGCGCGGCGAACGGCGTCGACGACGCGTCGGCGGCGGACGCGCTGGCCGCGGTCTGGGAGACGCGGGTGCTGGCGACGTTCAAGCAGTAACTATGTACATTTTATCTCAAACAGTCTCGTCCAAGCACTAACTATGTATTTTATCATCACAACAATGGCGTGGTCGCGCTGCCGTCGCCGTCTCGAACGCGAGCAGGAGCGCGGCGCTCAGGGGCCAGCGGAACGTCGTCACGAGGGCCGCGTTTCTCAGGCCGCCCGTCAGCGCGATCTTCGCGCGGTCGAGCGGGAGCTCCGCGGCGAGCGCCACGGCGGAAGCACCCAGTGCTCTGGACGCTCGATCGCCGAGCGGCGCGTCGGCGCCGCCCGGCCGCAGGAAGAGCCCGAACGCGCACGCGCCGAAGGGTATGGAACTCCACGCGAACACGGGTCGGCCGGCTGTGCCCGTCGCCGCCGTCGCCGTCTGCCTGACGAAGTCCAGCGGATACAGAACCAGTGCTGCGAACGTGCCGCTCACGGCGCCGAGCACGGCTGGCGCCGGTGCGGCCAGCAATGCGGCGTCGGAAAACCCCGCCTCGCGTAGCTGGCGCAGCGTGCAGCCGCAAAAACCAAACATCAGCGCCCAGTCTGCACAAAACATGTCAGCACAATGGCAGCAGTGTCACAGGCAGCACAGTGACATCTCAGACTGGGTCGCAGCTCGGAAATTGATGCATCAGTGCACCACGGTACAGTCGAGCTTAGTTAAACGAAGTGTGAACCCTTGAAGGGGTGCAAAACCGTGCCAACACGGCGGCAGCCTGCCAGCACCACCTAGCGCACGGACACATACTAGCTCTCGGTAAATCGCGCAGACCAGGAGTAAACGACGAGAAAATTACACAAGCCCCTCGGTGGACACCTGCTGGTAGAGCCGTGGCCGCGACGACCGCGCCTTCCGTCTTCTTTTAGCCTCGACGAAGACCGCCGTGCCGACCAAGAAAACCAAAGCGCCGCGGATCTGCGCGCCCTGGATCGCCTTGCCCTCGATCACAACTAACGAAAAGAACAGCACGACGCCCTTCCTCGCGGTCTTCGCGACCTCGGCGTTCGTGGCCCCGTAGTGCGCCACGAGCCGCACGACCATCGATATAGAAGCGTACCCGAAGATCTCTGAACAAAACATTTTGGCTAATAAAGTAGGGTTCGCCGAGAAGAACGTATAGGCGTGCTGCGGCTCGTCGCTCGACACGAAGAACAGGAAGGATTGGAGCGCGGCCATCGCGTACGTATACAGCACAAGTTCGGCCGGCGGCGGCCGCGTCTCCCTCGCAAATATGGTGCACTGCTCGAAGGTACTGACAAACGTGTCGCAGAGGATGGCCAATCCCGCCAGCGACGCCCCGAGCACCAATCTCAGTGATGCTTCACCGCCCGAGAAATCGGCGCCGTCGAGCGTCGCGGTAGCAAGACCCAAACCAAGCACGAGCGCTCCCACATATTCCCAGACCCCATAGGCCGCGCGCTCTCTTCCTAACATGATTCTGGACAGCGCCATCGTCGGTAGTGGCTTGAGACACTTGACCATCACACGCGTACTATATTGGATGTATCCCAGCGACGCATTGGCCAGGAAAACACTGAGAAAGCAGAAAACAGCGACAACCGCGTAGTCTCGCAACGGCGTCGTGCGTTTTGACGGCGACCAGCCGTCCCGGAACAACTCTAGACCAGCGAAACAACAATAGGAGGTAGAATGGCACAGCGTCAGGAACCCTCTATGCAACGGTTTAAACCCGGGCGTCGACACGATGAGTTCTTGCGAGGCGGTGAAGCCGCAGCTCGCCGCGAAGAAGACCACGAAGAATAAAGCACCTTTGATGAGCTCGGCTGCTTTTGTGCGCGTCATCATCACGTGGTCCTTCGGCGCCCCGGCCTTTTCCACGAAGACTTCCTCCTCCTCCGTGTTGCGGGGCGAACGCATGCGCGCGGGTTGCATGGGCTGCGCTGCGTCGGCGGCGTTTTTGTATGCTACCTTTGCTGGTGTGTGGAGATAGCTGCTCTTTTGCTGCCGCCCGCAAAGATGCAATTTAATTGCTGCACCAGTTGTCTAATGGCGAGTCCTCTGCGCAAATGAGAGTAGCACCGTTGCAGCCAGCAACCAAAATGGCAAAAATTGCCGACATCCCGCGCTGGCTAGCGGTCTGTAAGACACTAGCAAGCCTTCACAAGATGCCTCTTACCCCCTCGCCGTCAGCACGGCGTAGCGCAGGCAGAAGAAGAAGACGACTACCGCGCCCGCGACGCAGAGCCCGAATCGCGCGCCGCCCTGCGCGCTCATGCGCTCGAGTGCCGCCATCGTCGAATCTAAAGCAGAGCCCGCGTTGCCGAGCCCGCCGCCCATCGTGTCGAGGAACCTATTTTGACCGGCGACCTCGCCCTCGATCTCCTGCGTCAGGCCCTTGAGCAGCGAGACCTTGTCGCTCAGCGCGTCGAGGTGGGCGCTATTTTCTCGTAGCCCGAGCTCGACGTCGCTGGCATTGGCCTTTTCGCGCGCCGTTTGTCCATTCCCGCGGTACGACATGCCGCCGCGGCCCCGCTGCATGGAACG
>CAXEUQ010000025.1:0-9007 GCA_963999425.1 uncultured Candidatus Poseidoniales archaeon
CCACGGGATTCGCAATCCATATCACCTGTCCGGGAATTGACAAGGAAGCCGGCCTGAGGGTTGCTCTGGAGCAGCGCGGAGTGGATCCGACCAGGGTGCTTTCCTGCGGGGATGCTCTCAACGATGTGCCGATGTTCGAATACTGTGGCTATTCGGTTGCTGTTAACCGCAGTCTCAGTGAGGTCGTGGAAGCGGTTGACTGCCTGACAGAGAGCCATGGATTAGAGGGAACTGTGGAGTTGATTGAGGCTCTGCTCGACATTCTATGAAATCAGATGGTGCAGGCGGCAGGATTCGAACCTGCGAAGCTCTACGCAGAGGATCTTGAGCCCTCCCCCTTTGACCACTCGGGTACACCTGCGGCGCTTGGAGGGGAGTTGGGGTCTTGATACCCGCGCCTCCGGGTGGTTAGTGGTGGATGCGAGGAATTGTTCAATAGTTACCTGCGGTCCACTCGTAGCGGGTTGCTCAGATGGACGATGACGGTGAAGCACCTAGGCTCAACGAGAAGCAGTTGGCGGTGGTCGAGAAGTCACTGTTCGAGCTGCTCAGGAAGCAGAAGAGTCGGGCCGTACCAGTCGACTTGCCGGTGCCCTCGTTCTGGTCCTCCGTAGGTCAGTTGCTACACCATCTTGAGACCGATATCGCAGAGACAATCCGTGACAAGGGCATGGGTGCTGAGGCCCAGATGAAGTCACGCAGACTAGGCAACATCAGGACCTGTATCAGCGATCTGACTCGATTGCGTCTGAATGCGTTCACTCAGAATGCTGTGCTCTCCAATCTGATGAAGTCCCCTCAGGGAGATGCCATGAGTGCCGCTGCGGGCTTCCAGAGTCTCGACTGGCAGAGGCACGACTCCGCGGAAAGGGCGTTCCACGCAGGCATCGGTCATCTGGTTGAGAAGTACAAGCTCGAGGTCTCGTGGAACGCTTTGCTGCACGGCTCTAATATTGAGTCCACGAGTGTTCCCACGTCTGCGGGCCACTCTCCACTTACTGAGTTCTCCGAAACACAGGAGAACCCACCGGCTCCAACTCCCGCGCCGCAACCCGCTTCTGCTAGCGACTGGGATGACCCAGATATGGACGAGGAAGATAGGATTCGACAGATCGATGCCTTCCCGGACAGAGCTACTGGGGCCGCATCTCCTCCTGCTCCTCCCGCTCCCGCTGATGACGACGGGTTGATGCGAATCCTGATTCTCAAGGACCTCGATGACCCAATCATCTCGGCAGACGGTTCCGAGATGGTGCTGACCGCAGGCGATGTTGAGTCGTGCTCCTCTCTTATTGCCGAGACTCTGATTGCGGCTGGGTTGGCTGAGCCGGCTCCGCTTTGAGGAATGACTTAGTGTCGTCTGAGGAGGCTTGGCTCACCATAGGTGAGCCAATGGGCAAGACAATCACTAGGAAGCAAGTAGACCAACTGAGGAAGGAGTTCGGCTCCGACCCATCGAACAAAGTGGCGCAGAACGCTGTTACCAACGTGCAGCTCCCAGACCTGACATTGAACCGAGATGTCGTGCAAGACACGGCCAATACATTCAGTACAAAACTGGACGATTGGAAGGTGACTGCTCAGATGAGGAGCGGTCGATGCTGGCTGTTCGCCACACTGAATCTGTTCCGGCCCGGGACAATGAAGAAGTTGAACGTCAAGCAATTTGAATTCAGTCAGGCGCACATTCACTTCTGGGACAAGTTCGAGCGAGCCAACCACCTATTGGAGGCGATTATCGAGACTGCAGATAGACCAGTTGATGATCGTACCATCCACTTTCTGCTCTCTGACCCGATCGGTGATGGTGGTCAATGGAACATGGCGATGAATCTGATTCGCAAGCACGGCTTGGTCCCGAAGTCGGCATATCCTGAATCGAATACCAGCAGCTCTACGCGCTGGATGAACACCGAGTTGAAGAATTTCCTCAGGACCTCGGCCTGCGAGATTCGCGCCATCCTCGAGGGAGGTGGCTCAGTGGGCGATGCTCGTGAGCACAAGGAGAAGCGGATGGCTGATGTGTGGAAGATGCTGTGTATCCACCTGGGCACTCCTCCGAAGAGTTTCGACTGGCAGTGGAGAGACAAGGACGGGGAGTTCCATCGCAAGGGCAGGATGACTCCTCGAGAATTCGCAGCAGAATACGTCGATATCGAATGGGAGGATTACGTTTGCGTGGTCAATGACCCTCGAAACGAGTACTATCAGACCTACACCGTCGACTTCCTGCAGAGCGTCGCCGGAGGCCCTCCGGTGGTCTACCTCAATGTTCCTAGCAAGGAGATGAAGGCGATTACTCAGAAGTTGTTGGAAGATGGCACACCGGTGTGGATGGGTTGTGATGTCGGCAAGGAAATGGATCGTAAGCGGGGCCTGTGGGATGCTAATCTGTTCGATGTCGAAGGTCTGTACGGAGTCAACTATGGGATGGATAAGGCTGACAGATTGAGGCATAATCAGACGATGATGACCCACGCCATGCTGTTCACCGGAGTAGACGTGGTGAATGGAAAGCCTCGACGCTGGCGCGTCGAGAACTCATGGGGTGAGGATAACGGTCAGAAGGGCTACTACACGATGAACGACTCATGGTATGACGAGTACATGTTCGAGATTGCAGCCCCCAAGGATTACCTCACCGAGAAGATGCTCGAGGGTCTCGATACCGAGCCGGTCGTCCTGCCGGCCTGGGATCCGATGGGCAGCCTAGCCTAGGTTGCGCAGGTTAATCTCGATAGTGACCGAGTCGGGGATAGGGATTCTGAGGACCTTTCTAAGTGCCTTCTCATCCTTCGCTGTGTTGGTAACTAGCTCCAGTAGGCGCTTGTGAACTCTCATCTCCCAGTGGTCCCAAGTCTCTGAGCCCTCTCCATCGGGACTCTTGCGGCATGGCACGACCAGTCTGCGGGTAGGCAGAGGGATTGGTCCGCGCAGATTGACACCGGTCTCGTCGGAGATTGCCTTGATCTGACCGCAGACGAGGTCGACATCGGTGTGGTTCTCGCCAGTCAGTCTGATGGTAGTGACTACTGGCATCCACTCACCGTCTGCCGAATCACTTCTTTTCGATCTTCATGCAGACGCCGGCAGCCACGGTCTTACCCATGTCGCGGATTGCGAAGCGGGCAAGCTCAGGGAATGCGTCCATCTGCTCGATTGCCATAGGCTTGGTAGGTCCGAAGCGAACTAGGCAAGCATCTCCGGTCTTGAGGAAAGCAGGGTTGGCCTCCTTCTGGCCCTTCACAGTCTTCTCAAGCAACTCGACGAAGCGAACTGCGACCTGTGAGGTGTGGCAGTGGAACACAGGAGTGTATCCAGCGCCAATTGCCTTCGGGATGTCCATCAACTGAATTTGTCCGACGAAGGTCTCGTCGTGGCGCACGAACATTGGTGGGTTGTCCTGGTATCCGGCAACGTCACCACGGCGGATGTCTTGAGCAGACAGGCCGCGGACGTTGAATCCGACGTTGTCACCAGGCTCGGCCTTGTCGACCATTGTGTGGTGCATCTCGATGCTCTTGACCTCAGCCGACTGCTGGCTTGGGTTGAACACGACGGTCTTGCCGGCGTTCAGGATACCAGTCTCAATCTTGCCCACAGGGACAGTACCGATTCCGCTAATCTTGTAGACGTCCTGAATTGGTAGGCGCAGTGGTCTGTCGGTTGGCTTAGGTGGCATCTGGATAGCATCGATTGCCTCGAACAGGGTTGGACCGTTGTACCAAGGTGTGTTGTCGCTCTTGTTGAAGACGTTGTCACCGTCGAATGCGCTGCATGGGACGAACGGGATCTCGTCGGTGTTGAAACCGGCCATCTTTAGCAGATTAGTGACCTCAGCTACTACGCTGTTGTACTTGTCTTGGGACCAGTCTACACCGCTGATGTCCATCTTGTTGACATTGACAATCAACTGCTTGACGCCCAGTACACGTGCAAGGAAAGCGTGCTCCTTGGTCTGAGCGTTGACGCCATCGTTGGCGGCTACATTCAGGACCGCTGCATCGGCTTGGCTGGTACCTGTAATCATGTTCTTGACGAAGTCACGGTGACCAGGTGCGTCGATGACGGTGAAGTAGTAGTTAGGAGTGTAGAACTCCTTGTGCGCAACGTCGATGGTAATTCCACGCTCACGCTCCTCCTTCAAACCGTCCATCACGTAGGCAAAGCCGAATCCGGCCTTACCGCGCTCTGCGGCTTCCTGCTCGAACTTGTCGATGACGTGCTGCTCTATGTGACCGCTATCCAATAGTAGTCTACCGACGGTCGTCGACTTTCCGTGGTCGACGTGTCCGACGAATACGATATTCAAATGCGGCTTGCTTTTATCTTCCCATTGTGAACCCATAATGTACACCTTCTGAGTGTCCCGCCGACCGATGGGGTGTATATGAACATCACCCCCCTATTCTAGGGGGTGAAATTGTGAGCGTCGCTTCGTAAGAAGCGCCGTCATCTGTATTGCAGTTCAATGACCATCGACTTGACCTCGGTGTTGTGAGTCTCCTCGTTCACCAAATCGACCGTCCAGTCTCCGGGCAAGTAGCCGCGGACTGTCGAGCCTCCAATCACCATCCAAACGCAGCGGTCGTCGGAGGAACAGTCGCCGGCATTGCGGCTGTCATCCTCAATCGATGAGGTGTTAGCGACCTCGTCGTTGGTGCTATTGTACATGTAGAGTTCGAGCCTGTTGTTGGTGGTCGTTCCAGGCAGCCCGCCTCCGGGTTGGTCGTCATCCTCTGCTGGATAGGTCAGTTTGATTCTGAGGTAGCGAATCCTGTCCTTGGTCTCCTCGTCGTAGGTTACGGGGTAATCCCAAGTCATCACGATTGGATCGCTACCAAGTCTTCGGTCGATTACGAAGTCACTCCAGACTCCTCTGTAGTTGACATACAGAGTCGAGTCGTGGTGGTCGACCAGACCTTGGTTGTCCTTCACTGTGAGTCTGATCGACCAAGCCCCAGCTGGAAGATCCTCCCACTCGTAGGTCTCGCCGGTGGCATCAATGTCATTCTCCGGGTCACCGTCGCCATCTGAATCGGTATAGGTGTCGAGGTCCCAATTGAACTCAACGAGATACTCCTCGGCATAGCAGGTCGAGTCATCGGGGTCGCACCCGGCCCATGAACCGGAGCCGTCGAGGGTGACCGTAGTCGATACCTCTACGCTTCTGTCGTTGACATCGTTGTCATCATCACATACCCAGACTAGGACGAAATCGCCACCGGGCGGATCGTCGCCCTCGCAGTCGTCATCCTTGTTGGCGGTAATCTCTGCGTTAGGTTCACGCGCAGATGAGTCGAGTACGTTGATGGTCTTGCTGATGGTGGTCTCATGTGTGCCGTCACCGACGGCCAAACGGACCACATACTCGCCGGATTGCACATATGTATGGCTGGTGGTCAGGCCAGTGCCTGTGTTGCCATCGCCGAAGGTCCAGGTGAAAGTCATCGAGTCGCCGTCAGGGTCTGAGGAGCCAGCTGCGCTGAAGGTAATCGACTGGTCTGTCCTGATGTTCTCGGATGGGTCTAGGGACATCTGTGCGGTTGGCGGGTCGTTGCCTGAAAGTACGTCTAGGCAGCCTGCCATGGGAGAGCAGACTAGTAGGATTGCGAGTAGTGGAGTCAGCGTCCGCATGCCTGCCATCGAAGAGGTCTGGAAGTGAGTGCGAAATCAACCCTACGCTGTCATGACATCGGTGAGTTCGTGTTTGGTAGGCTTGCAGTGCCTTACTTAGAAGTCGAATATCGACTGCTGGCGCGAGCCTGACATCAATTCCTTCTCTGACCATCCGAACGCCTCGGTGATTCTGCCCAGAGACTTAGCGAGGCGTCGGGCGTAGTAAGTCGGATCGTAAACAGGCGGGGCCTCTCCTATCTCATCGACGAGCCACGGCTCAACATCCATCGGACTGGCCTTCGAGTCGGTGACGATGTAGCCCACCTTCATCCCGGGTGTGAACTGCAGTCCTCGGCGGATTCTCTCCTTTGCGGCTCTGACGTAAGGCAGACCGTCTGGGTTGTCGTAGACCTTTGAGAAGTCAACTGAGCCATCGCGCTTGAGAGTGCCTTTGCAAGAGCGACTGATTACCAATTCGGCAGGGTTGGCTCTGCCTTCCTTGACCTCGTCGATTACTGACTTGGTCATCTCAACCGCGGCCCATTCCTCGCCGTCGAGAATCATCTCGAACATCTCGGTCATAGTGCGAGTGAGTAGGGCGAACGAGTCGGTTCTGCGCACCTCGTATCCTCGAATCAGCATCTCCTCGCGCGGCCAGATGACTCGTCCGACGTACCTCTTCTTGGCACCGTGGCTGAAGAATGCCGACAGGGCGGTCTCGAACTCGAGCTCTGCCCCTTCCTTGGTGAATCGCTCGGCCAGCCTCTCTCCAAAGCGGATAGTCTCGGCCCTCGCCCGGTCCCACGATTCAAACTCGGGCGAGGATTCCTCCGGTTTGTTGATTGGAGCATCTGCATCCACTGGTGCGCGTACGAAGATTGAGTCGGTGTCGGAGTAGACTACGTCGTAGCCCTCAATCTCGAGGTCGGAGATTATCTTCCTGATGTTGTGCCTAGCCCACTCGGTGATGCTCGCACCCAGATCGGGGTGAGTAAAGCGGTAGAAGCTTGAAGCGAAGACCCCGTAGAACGAGTTCATCAGAATCTTCACAGCGTATTGCAACTGATCCTGCAGAAACGCCTCGGCCTCGTCTCCGGATTCTCTTGCAGCAGTCAGCGCTGCCTTGTGCTGGTCGCGGCTGCTCATCAGTTGCTCAAGCAGGCGAGGGACAAGACCGAGTCGCTCGTCCTTGGATAGGTATCTGGTCTGAGTGGTCGGGGAGACGCTGTACGAATCGTCGGTGGATTCGTCCCTGACTAGGGTGGTCGAGCAGATGTTGTTTGAAATCATGATTGAAGGGTACATCGACTTGAAGTCGAGCACGACTACCCATGGGCTGATTCCAGCGTCGACCTCATGAACGTAGCCTCCTGCAATCTGGTCCCGCCTACGCGGCCCTGAAATCGTGGTCGGTACAGCCACATCTGTCCTGTCTGCCAGCCTAATCACAAGCGAGTCGATCCATTGGCTGGTGGTCCCAGCCGAGGCGGTCTCGACGGTGGTCAGTGATACTGATGCCAGAGCCTCCTTGCGGGCCACAGACTGTAATCGGTCGAGGATGTCCAGAGGCAGTATGGTATCTCGCACGCAGTATTCGAGGACCTCATCGGGTCGCTCAGCCCATTCGCGGTCCATCTGGCTGGCATCGATGTCGAGTTTGTGCATCTCCTCGTCCTCAGGCCACAGCAACTTCGAGACGTAGCGCAGAGACTCTCGCTCTGGCCTGAGGGTCTGACGGACCTGCCACCATGCATCGAGGGGGATTCTTCCGGGAATCCGCCAGACTCTGTTCTGCTGTCTGTCTGGGAACAGGCGCTTCGACTCACTCTGCAGCATCGGCACTCTGCCCCAACCATACAGTGCCGCGCCGTCCATCTTCGAGCGACCCGATAGGACATCCATGCGCTCGAGCATACGAGGGAGATCGAAGTTGTCGATATTGTAGCCGGTGATGAAATCGGGATCCTCAGACCTCAGCAACTTGGTCATGCCCTCCATGATGTCACCCTCTTCACCTCTGAACGAGTGTTCGCTGCGCTCACCCCCCCTGTCAATGACAGCGGCGGCGCAAAGGATGCGATTCGACTGGATGCTAGTCTCCAAGTCAAACGAGAAGGTGACGAATGGCGTCCTGAAAGGCTCGGCATTCGAGAGGTCATCGAGACTGCAGGACACTACCATATCTGTGGGATAGAGTCCGGATCCACCTACCTCGGCAATCCTGCCTGCAGCAGTAGGGCGGTCTCCAGTGGCCTCGTCGCGCGCCTCGGTCGGTGCCCTCTCACCTGCCCAGAGAACTTCTCCGCGTGCGAGGATGTGTGGTCCGAGATCGCAGTCCAGCAGTAGTCTCTGCACGAACAGGACGTCTGCGCTGGTCACATCCCACGAGTCCTGTATGCGTCGGCGCAGTCTCGGTACAACATACGGCTGCGTGACCTCAACCCTCCAGTGAGGCTTGTCACCCATAGGGGTCCACTTGTCCCCGATGGGAGTAATCTCGACGACTTCTTCCATCGAGCCGAGAAAATCCAACATCGAGGCGGCATCGGAGGCGGGTTGTGGTCGACCCGGCTGGGCAACCACCAGGTATGGGCGCAGTCCCTCGACCAGTAGGGTCACTGAATGGCCGGCTCTGGCCCTGCACCACAACTCGACTGTGGTCTTGTGCGTCTTGCCTTCGCTCGACTGGTACGAGCCTGACACTATGCACATCTCCTCCTCCCACTGCATGCGTGCCCCTCGATGTCAGGCTGTGCTCGGACGCCTTCAACCTATGTCAGGACGGGAGCACTAAACGATAGCGGACTGAATGAGCGGAACCGTTGAAAGCCGAGTCCCTCACCTCTCAGATAATCGGGGTGCGCAGGTGCTGGATAACGACCTCCCAGAGATAGACTGGGACACCATGACTTTCAGTTACCAGAAGACCGATCGGATGTACATCGCGAACTGTAAGCAGGGCGAGGAATGGCAGCCCGGAGTGATGCAGGACTTCGCAGACATCAGCCTGTCTCCAGCCGCTGGGGTGCTCAACTACGGACAGGGTCTGTTTGAGGGTATGAAAGCTCAGAGGGCAGCTGATGGCAACATCGTTCTGTTCCGTCCCGAGCGTAATGCGATGAGGATGCGCGAGGGAGCCGAGAGACTCGGGATTCCGCCCGTTCCAGAAGCCATGTTCCTAGACGCCGTGCGCCAGACTGTGCTAGAGAATCTACGCTGGGTCCCACCGATGGGTAAGGGAGCGTTGTACGTCCGCCCGTTGCTGATGGGCAGCGGGGCAATCCTCGGTGTTGCACCTGCTCCTTCCTACCGCTTCCTAGTCTACGTCTCTCCGGTCGGTCCGTACTTCAAGGGCGGAATGAAGCCGATTGCACTGAAGATCTCTGAT